>NZ_JBEOVG010000059.1:0-56495 GCF_040295345.1 Actinosynnema sp. NPDC002837 | reverse complement strand
CGCACGGCCGTCGCGACCGCCGCCCCCGTCAACGCCGCCACGACCAGCGCGGCGGCCACCAGGACCCGCGCGCGCCACCGTCGCGCCCGCTCCGCGGCCAGCAGGCCGACGAGCACCGCGGGCGGCGGCTCGGTGGCCGCGGCCTCGGGTTCGAGCAGGTCGAGCGCACGGTCACGGGGCACCGCCGAGAGGATGCCGGGCACGCCCGCGAACGACGCGACGTCACCCGAGCACTCCGGGCACCCCGGGAGGTGCCCCTCGAACTCCCGCCGTTCGCCGGGCGACAGCGAACCGAGGACGTACGCGGCACCCCAGTCCCGGTACGGATCGACTGGCGAGCTCAACGTCCGGTGACCCCCTTCTCCTCCAGCGCCACCCTCAGCGCCCGCAGACCGTAGTGCAGCCGGGACTTCACGGTGCCCTCCGGCAGGTCCAGCGCGACGGCCAGCTCGGCGACCGACTGCCCCATGTAGTACGCACGCACGATCACCGCGCGGTGCTCCGGCGTCAACTGGGTGAGCACGTCGGCCACCAGCCAGGCGTCCAGCGCGGAGTCGCTGTGGTCGTCGCGCGCCCGTTCGGGCAGCCGTTCGGACCCGATCTCCCAGCGCGCGCGTGCGCTGCGACGCTCGTCGATCACCACGTTGCGCGCCACCGTGTAGAGCCACGCCCGAGCCGCCGTCGCGCCCTGTTCGAGCACCTTGGGGTTGCGCCACGCCCGCAGCAGCGCTTCCTGCACCACGTCGCGGGACAGCTCGTCGTCCCCGGTCAGCCGGCGCACGTACCGCCACAGGGCGGGCGCGTGCTCGTCGTGGAGGGAGCGCAGCAGGGCGATGTGAGTGTCGTTGATCGCGCACCTCCTCGGCTAGTCGTGGAGCAGCGGTTCCCGGGTCGTGCCCAGCGGGGTCGGGCCCGCGAAGGCGGGCGGGCGCTTGGCGAGGAAGGCCGCCGTGCCCTCCCGCATGTCGTCGGTGGTGAACGCCTCCCGGAACGCGTCGAGCTCGAGTGCCAGGCCGGCGGCGACGGTCGTGCCGTTGGTCGCGTTGACCGCGGCCTTGGCCAGCGACACCGCCGTGGCCGAGTTGCCGGCGACCCGGCCGAGCACGGTGCGTGCGGCGGTGAGCATCTCATGGCGGTCGTCGAACACCGCGTTGACGAGCCCGAGCCGCAGTGCCTCCGGCGCGTCGACGTGCCTGCCGGTGTAGATCAGCTCGCGGGCGACCGCGGGCCCGACCAGGCGCTGGAGCCGGACGCAGCCGCCGAAGCCCGGGATGAGGCCGAGCACGACCTCGGGCTGGCCGAACACGGCGTTCCGGGTCGCGTAGGCGAAGTCGCACGCCAGCACCATCTCGCACCCGCCGCCGAGCGCGTAGCCGTCCACGCACGCGACGACGGGGCACGGCGCCTCCTCCAGCAGCCGGGTGACGCGTTGGCCGAGCTCCCCGAACCTCGCGCCCTCGTCCGGCGTCATCGCGGCCATCTCGCGGATGTCCGCGCCCGCGATGAACGCCGGACCGGGCGCTCCGGTGAGGATGATCCCCCGCGGCGCCGGTCCGGTGAGGACGCCGGACAGGAAGTGGTCGAGTTCGGCCAGGACGCGGCCGGACAGCGCGTTGCGCGCCCGCGGCCGGGACACGGTGACCGTCGTGACGCCGTCCTGCTCTTCGACGACCAAGGTCGAGTAGTCCACGAAGTCTCCTCACGAGTCCCAGATGGCGCCGAACGCGGGCACGCCCCGCGCTTCCAGCTCCTCGACGACGTGCCAGGTGGTCTTCTTGTTCGAGATGCAGATGACGGCTTCGGCGTCGAACTCCCGGTGCGCGCGCAGCGCCAGCTCCACCAGGTCGGGCTTGCCGTCGCGGACGGTGTCCCAGACCAGCGCGTCCGGCTGCACGGCCTCGATCTCGTCGACCAGTTCGTCGCCGTAGGTGTCGCGGGGTGTGCGGGTGGACCACACCAGGCGCGACGGCGTCTCCCGCGACAGCAGGTGGGGCAGGCACGGCCCGATGCCGCTGCCGGTGGCCACCCACACCACCCTGGTGAACAGCTTGTCGATGTTGCCGACGCCCGCGGTGGGCACGCCCTTGACCCACAGGTGGCTCGGCAGGTCGTCGATGAGCGAGCCGGTCCAGTCGCCCGCGCGCGAGATGGTGAGCCGGAACCCCGTGCGGCCGGGCGTGGGCACGTTGGCGAACGAGTGCCACTCCAGCAGCGGGTGGCGGCTCACCGCGGTGGAGGAGCCCGCGAACGGCGTCACGCCGTAGTCGAACGACACCAAGGCGACGTGCCGCGACGGGCTGGCGATCCGCACCGGCACGCGACGCAGCCGCGTCCACGGCAGCGCGACGCTCGCGACGACCAGCAGGAGCAGCCAGAACTGGGTCGAGCCGACGAAACCGGGCTGCCGGGAGGAGTGCGCGGCGAACAGGGCGAGCACGGTCCAGCCGGCGAAGCGGTGCACGCGCTCGAACACGTCGTGCCGGCGTGCGCGCAGGGCGGGCAGGGCGAAGACCACCATCGCGACCATCAGGGCGAGGATCGTCCACGTGAGCGGGTCGGGTCGGACCACGGCGAGCGCGGTGAACCACGCGGTGGCGCTGAGGGCGGCGCCCACGTGCAGGCCGCCGAAGTGGTAGACCTTGCCCAGCGTCCAGCGGACCCGCAGCGGCCACGTCGTCGGCGCGCTCGTGGCGAGCCGGAACAGCAGGTTGATCACGTGCTGCTGGCGGATCAGGACGGCCAAGGTGACGTTGGCGACGACCAGGTCGGCGAGCGCTCGCGCGTCGTCCACCCCGAACGCCGCGATCACGTTGACCAGGACGACGGCGGCGGCGAGCCGGTTGTGGTGGGTGAACGGTCGCTTGCGGAGCCTGAGCCCCAGCGCGGACGGGGTGTCGGTGCGCGTGGTCGTCATGCGACGGTCACCAGCGACGACAGCGCGGCCCGGTCCACCTTGCCGCGCGCGGTCATCGGCAGGTCGTCCACCGCGACCACCAGTGACGGCACGCAGTAGTAGGGCAGGGCGGCCGCCACCGCGTCGGTGGCCGCCCGGGGGTCGACGGAGGCGGGGCTGACGAACCCGACGAGCCTGCCGTCGTGCAGGACGGTGGTCGCGCGGGCGCAGCCGGGCGTGGTCTCCAGGGCGGAGGTGACCGCGTCCAGCTCGACCCGGAAGCCCCGGACCTTGACCTGGTCGTCGGTGCGGCCGTGGTGCTCCAGCTCGCCGTCCGGCGTCCACCGGCCCAGGTCGCGGGTGCGGAACATGAGGTGGTCGCCGCCGAGGAACGGGTCGGGGCGGTAGCGCTGGGCGGTCAGCACGTCGTTGCCGAGGTAGCCCGCCGTGACGCAGGCGCCGCCCGCCCACATCTCGCCGACCTCGCCGATCCGGCACGGCCGCAGGTCCTGGTCGAGCACGTAGACCGTGCTGTTGGGCACGGGGCGGCCGATGGTGAGGCGGCCCGTCGCCGGGTCGTAGCGCTGCACGGTGTTGACGATCGTGACTTCGGTGGGGCCGCAGGCGTTGTGGAACGCGGCGCGGGCGGACCAGGCGTCGGCCAGGGGCTTGGGGCAGCGTTCTCCGGCCACGGCGACGGTGCGCACGTCGGGGCACGCGTCGGGGTCCACTGTGGACAGGACGCCCGGTGTCGCGATGAGGACGGTGGCGGTTTTCGCCGTCTCCCCGATGTCCCGACCGCGGATGACGGACGTGGCGCCGTGGGCCAGCGCGCCGAACAGCTCCCACACCGCCATGTCGAACGCGATGTTGAGCAGTTGCGCGACCCGGTCGCCCGGTCGGATGCCGAGGTCGCCCGGTGCGGTGAGCAGGACGTTGCACAGGTTCGCGTGGGTGACGCGGACGCCGTTGGGCACGCCGGTCGTGCCCGAGGTGAAGATGACGACGGCCGTGTCGCCGGGCTCCGCGCGCGGCGGGCCGACGCGGCGGTCCGGGAGCGCGTCGAGGGCGAGGACCTTCGGCGCGGCGAGGCCGCGCACGTGCCGGGCGTGCTCGTCGGTGGTCAGCACGACGTCGATGTCGGCGGTGCGGATGACGTGGTCGAGGTGGGCCTTCGGCGTGATCCGCACGTCCTGCGGCACGTACGCCGCGCCGACCTTGAGCACCGCGAGGATGCCGACGACGAGGTGGACCGAGCGCGTTAAGAAGACGCCGACGTGATCACCGGGGTGCACGCCCGCGTCCAGGAGTTCGGCGGCGACCACGTTCGCGCGGTGGTCGAGCTCGCCGTAGGTCAGGCAGACGCCCTCGTGCTCGACCGCCCGCGCGTGCGGCGATCGTGCCGCGTGCGACTCGAAGGCGTGGTGGATCCGGCGGAACGGCGGCGTCGCGCTCGGGCCGCGGCCGAATCGGCGGAACAGGGGGCGGTCGTCCGGGGGCAGCGCCAGCACAGCGTCGGGCTCGGTCATGGCCGTCACAGGGTGTGCACCTCTCGTCAGCCGGGCGTGGACACCCGGTCTGAACGAGACAGCCCCACCGTCCGTTCAAGCCGAACCCAAAAAAGGTTGAACTTTCTCCCATCCGCGTGTCGAACACCCGGTGCCCGCGTGTCGAACGCCCAGGACCGGCAGGTCGAACACCCAGGACCTCCGAGTCGAACGCCCGGGATGCGGCCGTCGAACGGGCCGGGCCGTCGACGTCACCCAGTCGAGACGGGCGGGTGCACCCGGTCCAGGAAGTCCCGCGCCAGGGCGACGACCTCGTCGAGGTCGGTCTCCAACGCCCAGTGACCGCCGTCGAGCAGGTGCAGCTCGGCGTCCGGCAGGTCGCGGAGGTAGGCCCGTGCCGCGCCCTCGGGCATGTAGCCGTCGTGCGGACCCCACACGATGAGCGTCGGCGGTCGGTGTTCGCGCAGGTACGCCTGCTGCCGCTCGAACCAGTCGAGCGTGCTCACCTGGTCGGCCAGCAGGTGGACCAGGTTCCGCCGTCGCTCGGGCGTGCCCAGCAGCGCCCAGGACAACGTCCACAGGTCCGGGGAGACGCGCTCGACCAGCCGCTCGGGGATCTCGCCGACGAACTCGTCGCGGAAGCCGTCCGCGCTGACCGCGGCGTAGAGCCTGGACGTCCCCTCCTCGGTCGGGTCGGACCAGTACTCCTTGAGCGGGCGGTACTTCGGGCCGTGCTGGTCCTCGTAGACGTCGCCGTTCTGGATGATCAGGGCGGCGACCCGCTCGGGCGCGTGCATGGCCAGCCGCAGCCCGAACTGGGAGCCGTAGTCGTGCAGGTAGATGGCGTACCGGGTGAGGCAGGCCTCCTCGGTGAACCGCCGGAGGAACTCGGCGTAGCCGTCGAAGGTGTAGGAGAAGCGCCTGCGGTCCGGCGTGCCGCTGTACCCGAAGCCGGGGTAGTCCGGCGCGATCAGGCGCCACCGGTCGCCGAGCGCGGCCATGAAGTCGCGGTACTGGAACGACGAGCACGGGTAACCGTGGGGCAGCAGCACCACCGGGGCGTCCGGTGGCCCTGCCTCGCGGTAGAAGATGTCGGTCCCGTCGACCTGCATCGTCCGATGGGCCACCGGGGCGGGCGTGTTCGGTGAAGTCACCCTTGTCCCGTTGCACGGGTCGCTCCCGGGTAAACCTCACCCGGCCCGGGTCAGTCCGCGCCCGCCCAGGCGTCGGCCAGGAGCTGCCTGGTCTCGCCGAGCAGTTGCGGCAGGACCTTGGTGTGGCCGATCACGGGCATGAAGTTCGCGTCGCCGCCCCAGCGCGGCACCACGTGCTGGTGCAGGTGGGCCGCGATGCCCGCGCCCGCCACCACGCCCTGGTTCATGCCGACGTTGAACCCGTGCGGCGAGGCGGCGGACCGGATCACCCGCATAGCCTTCTGGGTGAACGCGGCGAACTCCGCCGTCTCGGCCGGGGTCAGGTCGGTGTAGTCGGGCACGTGCCGGTACGGCAGCACCATCAGGTGGCCGGGGTTGTACGGGTACAGGTTGAGCACCGCGAACACCAGCTCGCCGCGCGCCAGGATCAGGCCCTCGGCGTCGTCCAGCCCGATCACCCGGCAGAACGGGCACCCCTCGGGCTCGTCGCCGACGGCCTTGCCCTCACCGCGCACGTACGAGAGGCGGTGCGGGGTCCACAACCGCTGCAACGCGTCGTCGACCCCGACCCCGTCCTGCTCCTCGTACTGGTCGGTCACTGGACGAGGTCCGCCGTGGGCGAGGCGTTCTCCCGCCGCGCCACCCAGTCGACCACCGTCTCGACGGCGCGCTCGACCGGCACGCCGTTGATCTGCGTGCCGTCGCGGAACCGGAACGACACCGCGCCCTGCTCCACGTCCTTGCCGCCCGCGAGCAGCATGAACGGCACCTTCTGCGTGGTGTGGTTGCGGATCTTCTTCTGCATCCGGTCGTCGGAGGCGTCGACCTCGACCCGGATGCCCTTCGCCTTGAGCTCCTTGGCCACCGCGAGCAGGTGGTCGACGTGCTCGTCCGCGATCGGGATGCCCACCACCTGCACCGGCGCCAGCCACGCCGGGAACGCGCCCGCGTAGTGCTCGGTCAGCACGCCGAAGAACCGCTCCACCGAGCCGAACAGCGCGCGGTGGATCATGACCGGGCGCTGCCGGCCGCCGTCCGGGCCGGTGTACTCCAGCCCGAAGCGCTCGGGCAGGTTGAAGTCGACCTGGATGGTGGACATCTGCCAGGTGCGGCCCAGCGCGTCCTTGGCCTGCACGGAGATCTTCGGCCCGTAGAACGCCGCGCCGCCCGGGTCCGGCACCAGGTCGAGGCCGGAGTCCTCGGCCGCGACGCGCAGCGCCTCGGTCGCCTGCTCCCACACCTCGTCGGAGCCGACGGACTTCTCCGGGTTGCGGGTGGACAGCTCCAGGTAGAAGTCGTCCAGGCCGTAGTCGCGCAGCAGCCCGAGCACGAAGCCGAGCAGCGACTTCAGCTCGTCCTGCACCTGGTCGGGGGTGCAGAAGATGTGCGCGTCGTCCTGCGTCATGCCGCGCACGCGGGTCAGGCCGTGGATCACGCCGGACTTCTCGTACCGGTAGACGCCGCCGAACTCGAACATGCGCAGCGGCAGCTCGCGGTAGGACCGCCCGCGCGACTTGAAGATCAAGTCGTGGAACGGGCAGTTCATCGGCTTCAGGTAGTAGTCCTGGCCGGGCTTGCGCAGCTTGCCGTCGTCGTCGTACTCGGCGTCGAGGTGTATCGCCGGGTACATGCCGTCCTTGTACCAGTCGAGGTGACCGGACGTCTCGAACAGGTTGCCCTTGGTGATGTGCGGCGAGTAGACGAACTCGTAGCCCTCTTCGGTGTGCCGGGCGCGCGAGTAGTCCTCCATGGCCTTGCGGATGATCCCGCCACGCGGGTGGAACACCGCCAGGCCCGAGCCGATCTCGTCCGGGAAGCTGAACAGGTCGAGCTCCACGCCCAGCTTGCGGTGGTCGCGCCGCTCGGCCTCGGCCAGCAGCTCCAGGTGCGCGTCCAGCGCCTCCTGCGACTCCCACGCCGTGCCGTAGATGCGCTGCAGCTGCGGGTTCTTCTCGTTGCCGCGCCAGTACGCGGCGGCGACGCGGGTCAGCTTGAACGCCGGGATGTGCTTGGTCGTCGGCACGTGCGGGCCGCGGCACAGGTCGCCCCACACCCGTTCGCCGGAACGCGGGTCGAGGTTGTCGTAGATCGTCAGCTCGCCGCCACCGACCTCCATCACCTCGGCGGTGTCGACATCGCTCTTGATGTCCACCAGCTCGAGCTTGAACGGCTCGGCGGCCAGCTCGGCCTTGGCGGCGTCGACCGACTCGACCACGCGGCGGTTGAACCGCTGCGCGCCCTTGATGATCGACTTCATGCGCTTCTCCAGCGCCTGGAGGTCTTCGGGCGTGAACGGCTTGTCGACCCGGAAGTCGTAGTAGAAGCCGTCCTTGACCGGCGGGCCGATGCCCAGCTTGGCGTCGGGGAACTGCTGCTGCACGGCCTGCGCCAGCACGTGCGCGGCGGAGTGCCGGATCACGCTGCGGCCGTCGGCGGTGTCGGCGGCGACCGCCTCGACCTCGACGTCGACCTGCGGGGCCCACGACAGGTCGCGCAGGTGGCCCTCTGGGTCGCGCACGACCACGACGGCGTCCGGCCCCTTGCCCGGGAGTCCCGCTTCACGCACCGCCGTCCCCGCGGTGGTCCCCGCCGTCACCACCACGCGCGGTGGGTTCGGGGCGGCTGCGGGGCGCGGTTCGGACACGGTGACTCCTCGGTGTGCGTCGGTCCTTTGCCCGAGATGTTATCGGTGCTCACCGAGTCGTTTTCCGGCGCACCGGGTCGGCCGGTCCGGTTTCCCGCGCATCACCCGGTCGGGTGGGTGCTCAGCCGCGGATCAGGGCGGGCAGCGCGTCGGCCGAGGTCACGGCACGTCCGGTGGTGCGCTGGTAGCGGCGGACGAGGTCGCGGTGGCGCACGCGGTGGCCGAGCCTGCGTTCGACGGCGAGCAGCGGGTTGCGGCGCGGCGGCGGGAAGGTCGCGGCGAGGTCGGCGAGCAGGGCTCGGCGGTCGACGCCGGCGGTCTTGAGCACCCACGCGACGCCGGGGTCCAGGGCGGTGAGGGCGAGGGCCAGGTGTTCGGGGCGGTGCTCGCGTTCGCGGCGGGCCAGGGCGAGGCGCAGCGACGCCGAGTAGGCCGCTTGGGCGTCCAGGCCGAGCGGCGGGGTGAGGCGGGCGCAGCGCGCGCGTGCCTTCGCCGCGCCGAGCGGGAGCAGCGGCTCACGGCCCGGCGGCCGGTCCAGGGCGGGTGTGCCGCCCAGCAGCCGGTCGAGGTCGACGCCCAGCGGTGCCAGCACGGCCCGATCCACCGCACCGCCCGCGCCGAGCGGGGCCGCGAGGTGGGCGGCGTGCCGGATGGCGTCCGGGGTCGCGCCGTGGCGGAGCAGGACTGCGGCGACGGTTCCGCCGGTCGGGGTGCCGCCCGGGGTCGGTCCGCCTGCGGTGGCTCGGTCGGCGAATGGGGTCGCGCTGGGCGGATCGTCGGTGGGAGCGCTGTCACCGACCGGACCGGCTTCACCGTGGCCGGCGGCGGTGGGGCCGGAGTCTGCAGGGCTAGCGGCGAACGGACCGGTCGCGGCAGGGCCGGTGGCAGTCGGGCCAGTGGCGAACGGACCGGCGGCGGTAGGGCCGGCGGCGAGCGGATCGGTGGGGGCAGGACCGGCGGCGAGCGGACTGGTGGCGAGGGAGCCGGTGGCCAGGGCGGCCAAGAGGTGCTCGCTGCCGGTGCGCGGGTGGCCGAGCTCTAAGGCCAGCTTGAGCGCGCGGCCGATGGTGCGGTTCAGGTCGGGGTGGTCGCCTCGGAACACCGGTCAGTCCTCTCGGCCGTACTTGCGGTGGACGGTCTGCTTGGTCACGCCCAGGCGGGTGGCGATGTCGCGCCACGACCAGCCGGCCCGGCGGGCGGCGGCGACGTGCTCGGCTTCCAGCTGTTCGACCAGTCGGCGCAGGCGGGCCACGGCGCGCAGCCCGGCGTCCGGGTCGGAACCGTGCGCGGCCTGGTCGAGATCGGCGATCGAAGCCATGTCGTCAACATATGCTGACGCTCGACCGATCGTCAACACATGCTGACGGCAGGTTCACAGCTGACGAACAGCCGGCCATCAGGCTCTGCTCAGGTCGGTCGCGCACCATGGCGGACACCAGCACGGGAGAGCAGGAGTTCCGCCATGTCAGACCCGAACCAGCCACCGCACGCCGACCCCGACCCGGCGGACCGGACTCCCCCCGCACCGCCCGCCGCGAACCAGCCGCCCGCCGACGCCACCACACCCATGGCCACCACACCCATGGCCAGCCCGACGCCGGACCCCACCCACCCGAGCCCGACCGGCGCCCCTGGCCAACCGGCCGCGCAGCCCGCAGACGCGCAGCCCGCAGACGCCGGCGCACAACCCGCCGCTGCCTCGCAGCCCGCCGCCGGCAAGCAAGCCTCCGCGCAGCCCACCGCCGAACAGCCCGCAGCCACCGACCAAGCGTCCGGCCGGCCCACCGCTGCCGACCAACCGGCCGCTGCCGCCCACCAGGCACCCGGCGCGCCGCACCCCGGCCACTACCCGCCACCGCCCGGCAAGGGCGCGGCGGTCGGCCGGGTCGTCAAGCACCGCGCCACCCAGCTCGTCGCCGTCGGCCTGCTCGGACTCGTCCTGGGCGGCGGGATCGTGGCGTTGGCCGACCGCGACCACCACCCCCGCTACGGCGTCGGCTCCGACCGGCCCGGGCACTCGCGGTTCGACGAGCGCGGCGACCGGCCAGACCGGGGAGACCGGGGAGACCGACCAGACCGGGGCGAGCGGGGCGAACGCGGTCCGGACCGCGTGCCGGACCGCGACTTCGAGCGCTGAGGTCAGGACAGGAAGCCGCGCAGCAGCAGGGCCGTGCCGTCCAGGTGCTCGGCCATCGCCCGCCGCGCGGCCTCCGGGTCGCCGGCCAGGATGGTGCTCACGATCACCTCGTGCTGGTCGTTGGAGTGCGCCAGGTTCGGCGGCAGCAGCGGTATCCGGTCCAGCAGCGCGTTGACCCTGGTCCGGGCGTCGGCGACGGCCGCCGTGAGCGACGGCGACCCGGTCGCCTCGGCGATCGCCAGGTGCAGCCGCGAGTCCTTGCGCCGGTAGGAGTCCACCGACGCGTCACGGCACTCGGCCAGCCGCGCCAGCAGGTTGCGCCGCTCCACCGGGCCCAGCGCACGACCCGCCGCGCACTCCGCCGCGCCCGCCTCCACCGCCGCACGCAGCGTCAACGCGTCCGCCAGCTCACCGGGGTCGACCCGGCGGTCCGGCGCGACCACCGGCAACGGCGAGTTCACGAACGTCCCGCCGTACCGGCCGCGCCGCGACTCGACGTACCCGGCGTCCTGCAGTGACCGGATCGCCTCCCGCAACGTCACCCGGCTGACACCCAGCCGGGCCGCCAGGTCACGCTCCGCAGGCAGCCTCTCCCCCGGACCCACGACGCCGAGCCGGATCGCCTGCACGAGCCGCTCCACCGTCTCCTCGAACGCGTTGCCCGCCCGCACGGGGCGGAACAACGCGTCCCGCAGCGGCATCACAGCGGTGTCACGTAGGCACCGGCGATACCGCCGTCCACCAGGAAGTTCGACGCGGTGATGAACGACGAGTCGTCACTGGCCAGGAACGCCACCGCCGCGGCGATCTCCGCGGGCTCGGCGAACCGGCCCAGCGGCACGTGCACCAACCGCCGCGCGGCCCGCTCCGGGTCCTTCGCGAACAGCTCCCGCAGCAACGGCGTGTTCACCGGTCCGGGTGACAGGGCGTTCACCCGCACCCCCTGCCGGGCGAACTGCACGCCCAGCTCGCGGCTCATCGCCAGCACACCGCCCTTGGACGCGGTGTACGAGATCTGGGACGTCGCCGCGCCCATCGTCGCCACGAACGACGCCGTGTTGATCACCGAACCGCGACCGCGCTCGAGCATGTGCGGGATCGCGTGCTTGCAGCACAGGTACACCGACGTCAGGTTGACCTTCTGCACCCGGTCCCACGCCTCGATGCCCGTGGTCAGGATGGAGTCGTCGTCCGGCGGCGAGATGCCCGCGTTGTTGAACGCGACGTCCACCGAGCCGTAAGTGTCCACAGTGGTCTGGTACAGCGCCGACACCTGCTCCTCGTCGGTCACGTCGACCTGGACGAACAGCCCGTCGACCTCGTCGGCCGCCGCCTTGCCGGACTCCGCGTCGACGTCCGCGACGACCACCCGCGCGCCCTCGGACGCCAGCCGCCGCACCGAGGCCAGGCCGATGCCGCTGCCACCGCCGGTGATCACGGCAACCCGGCCCTCAAGTCGCTGAACCATGTCTCTCCCAATCAGTGAGCGATGAAGACGTTCTTGGTCTCGGTGAACGAGTCGAGGGCGTCCGGCCCCAGCTCGCGCCCCAGCCCGGACTGCTTGAACCCGCCGAACGGGGTCCAGTACCGCACCGAGGAGTGCGAGTTGACCGACAGGTTCCCCGCCTCGACGGCCCGCGAGACGCGCAGCGCCCGCCCCACGTCCCGCGTCCAGATCGACCCGGACAGGCCGTAGGCGCTGTCGTTGGCCAACCGCACCGCGTCCTCCTCGTCGGTGAACGGCAGCACCGCCACCACCGGGCCGAAGATCTCCTCGACGGCGGCGCGGTCACCGGGCGCGACGGGCGCCAGCACCGTGGGCGGGAACCAGAAACCCGCGCCCGACGGAGCCGAGCCGCGGAACGCCACCGGCGCGTCGGCGGGCACGTAGGACGCGACCTTCTCCCGGTGCGCGGCCGAGATCAACGGCCCCATCTCGGTGGCCTCGTCACCCGGCGCGCCGACCACCACGCCCTTGACCGCGGGCTCCAGCAGCTCCATGAACCGGTCGTAGACCGACGCCTGCACCAGGATCCGGGACCGCGCGCAGCAGTCCTGGCCCGCGTTGTCGAACACCCCGTACGGCGCGGTGGCCGCGGCGCGCTCCAGGTCCGCGTCGGCGAAGACGATGTTGGCGGACTTGCCGCCCAGCTCCAGCGTGACCCGCTTCACCTGCTCCGCGCAGCCGGCCATGATCTGCTTGCCGACCCGCGTGGAACCGGTGAACACGACCTTGCGCACGTCCGGGTGCGTGACGAACCGCTGCCCCACCACCGGCCCCGCGCCCGGCACCACCTGGAACACGTCGGGCGGCAGGCCTGCCTCCAACGCCAGCGAGGCCAACCGCAGGGCGGTCAGCGGCGTCAGCTCGGCCGGCTTGAGCACCACCGTGTTGCCCGCCGCCAGCGCGGGCGCGAAGCCCCACACCGCGATCGGCATCGGGAAGTTCCACGGCACGATCACGCCGACCACGCCGACCGGCTCGTGGAAGGTCACGTTCAGCCCGCCGGGCACCGGGATCTGCTTGCCGAACAACCGCTCCGGCGCGGCCGAATAGTAGTGCAGCACGTCGCGGACGTTCCCGGCCTCCCACCGCGCGTTGCCGACGGTGTGCCCGGCGTTGAGCACCTCCAGCGCCGCCAACTCCTCCACCGCGCCGTCGACCGCCTCGGCGAACCGCCGCAGCAGCCGGGCCCGGTCGCCGGGCGCGACCGCGCGCCACGCGGGCAGCGCCGCCGACGCGCGGGCGATCGCCGCGTCGGTCTCCTCCAGCGTCGCCAGCGGTACCGAGCGGACGACCTCCTCGGTGGCCGGGTTGATGACGTCGAACGTTGTCACTTCGCTCCCCTGTCCCGTGCTGCCCGGTCCCGACCCGCGCCGACGAGCGCGGCGAACAAGCGGTCGTCCTCGGTGTCGGCCTCCGGGTGCGACTGCACGCCGAGCACGAACCGCGCGCCCGGCAGCTCGACCGCCTCCACCGTGCCGTCCGGCGCGCTCGCGACCACCCGCAGGCCGTCGCCGAGGACGTCCAACGCCTGGTGGTGGTGGCAGAACACGGTGGTGGCGAGGCCGACGATCCCGGCGAGCGCCGAACCGGGCGCGACCGCGACCCCGGTGTGCTCGAACACGCCGGGCGCCGGGTTGTGCCCGTCGACGTGCTGGACCAGCGTGCCGCCCAGCGCGACGTTGAGCACCTGCATGCCGCGGCACACCGCGAGCAGCGGCAGGTCGAGCTCCAGCGCCGCGCGGGCCAGGCTCAGCTCGACCTCGTCGCGCTCGGGCCGCGCCGGTCCGGTGCGCGGGTCACGCGGCCGCCCGTACCGCGCCGGGTCGACGTCCGCGCCGCCCGCCAGCACCAGGCCGTCGAGGAAGGCGGCGCTGTCGGCGTCCCACGTGCCGACCGGCGGCAGCAGCACCGGGTTGCCGGCGGCGCGCACCACGGAGTCGAGGTAGTCGCGGTGCAGCACCGCCGCCTCCACGTCCCAGACGCCGAACCTCGCGCGTTCCAGGTACGTCGTGACGCCGATCAACGGCCGTGCCCTAGAGCCGTTCGAAACCACGGATCCGCTCCCAGTCCGTCACCGACTTCTCGAACGCGGCCAGCTCCACCCGGGCGGCGTTGAGGTAGTGCTCGACCACGTCCGCCCCGAACGCCTCGCGCGCGAGCTCGCTCTTGGCCAGCAGGGAGGCGGCGTCGCGCAGCGTGGCGGGCACGGTCGGCTTGTCGGAGGTGTAGGCGTTGCCGGTGAACTCCTCCTCCAGCGGCAGCTCGTTCTCCACGCCGTGCAGACCGGCCGCGATCAGCGCGGCGACGGCCAGGTACGGGTTCACGTCCGCGCCCGGCACCCGGTTCTCGAACCGCAGCGACTGGCCGTGCCCGACCACCCGCAGCGCGCACGTCCGGTTGTCCCTGCCCCACGCCACCGCGGTCGGCGCGAAGCTGCCCTGCGCGTACCGCTTGTAGGAGTTGATGTTCGGGGCCAGGAAGTAGGTCAGCTCGCGCAGCGCGGCGAGCTGGCCCGCCATGAAGTGCTCCATGAGCTTCGACCTGCCGTGCCCCTCGGCGAACACCGGCTCGCCGTCGACCGAGCGCAGGCTGAGGTGGATGTGGCAGGAGCTGCCCTCGCGCTCGTTGTACTTCGCCATGAACGTCAGCGCCTTGCCCTGCTGCGCCGCGATCTCCTTGGCGCCGGTCTTGTAGATGCTGTGGTTGTCGCAGGTCGCCAGCGCCTCGGTGTAGCGGAACGCGATCTCGTGCTGGCCGGGGTTGCACTCGCCCTTGGCCGACTCGACCACCATGCCCGCGCCCGCCATGTGGTTGCGGATGGCGCGCAGCAGGGGCTCGACGCGCGCGGTGCCCAGCAGCGAGTAGTCCACGTTGTACTGGTTCGCCGGGGTGAGGCCGCGGTAACCGCGGTCCCAGGCGTCCTCGTAGGTGTTGTCGAAGACGATGAACTCCAGCTCCGTGCCGACGAACGCGCGCAGCCCCCGTTCGGCGAGCCGGTCGAGCTGGCGCTTGAGGATCTGGCGCGGCGAGGCGACCACGGGCGCGCCGTCCTCCCAGACGAGGTCGCACAGGACCAGCGCGGTGCCCTCGTGCCACGGCACGCGGCGCAGCGTGGACAGGTCGGGCCTCATCACGAAGTCGCCGTAGCCGCTGTCCCACGAGGACATCGCGTAGCCGCCGACGGTGTTCATCTCCACGTCGACGGCCAGCAGGTAGTTGCAGCCCTCGGCGGAGTGCGGCAGGACCTCGTCGACGAAGTAGCGGGCGGCGCAGCGCTTGCCCTGGAGGCGGCCCTGCATGTCGACCGCGGCGACCAGCACCGTGTCGATCTCCCCGGCGTCCACGAGCACGCGCAACTCCTCCACGGCGAGCATCCGCAGTACCTCCAAAGGTATGTCAGCGAGCCATTGGACGCCTCATCTTGACACCTTCGAGTGAAGGCCGCCACACCCTCGCCGCCCGACCGTTCCGGCGGAACGGCTGTTGACACGATCCGGTGACGCGCGCCACTCTCCCTGCAAAGGAGCGCGACTGACCCATTAGGGAGCGCAGATGGCCAAACACGTCGAGTACGAGAAGGTGGGCAGCGACTACCTGGAGCACCGGCAGCTCAAGCGCGGCGCCGCGGGCTGGGTGCTGTTGGCGGGCCTGGGGGTCTCGTACGTCATCTCCGGCGACTTCGCCGGGTGGAACTTCGGGCTCGCCCAGGGCGGCTGGGGCGGCCTGCTGGTCGCGACGATCCTGATGGGCGCCATGTACACGTGCATGGTGTTCGGCCTGGCGGAGCTGGCCGCCGCGCTGCCCGTGGCCGGCGCGGGGTACGGCTTCGCGCGCCGTGCGCTGGGCCCCCTGGGCGGTTTCGCGACCGGCGTCGCGATCCTGGTCGAGTACGCCATCGCGCCGGCCGCGATCGTCGTGTTCATCGGCGACTACGTGCAGGCGCTCGGGCTGTTCGGGCTCACCAGCTCGTGGCCGGTGTACCTGGTCTGCTACGCGATCTTCGTCGGCGTGCACCTGTACGGCGTCGGCGAGGCGCTGCGGCTGATGTTCGTGATCACCGGCGTCGCGGTGGTCGCGCTGATCGCGTTCGTGGCCGGGATGATCCCGAAGTTCGACTCGGCCAAGCTGTTCGACATCGGGGACGGCGGGTTCCTGCCGTTCGGCGTCACGGGTGCGCTGGGCGCGCTGGTGTACGCGATCTGGTTCTTCCTCGCGGTCGAGGGCGTGCCGCTGGCGGCCGAGGAGGCGCGTGACCCGAAGAAGGACATGCCGCGCGGCATCATCGGCGCGTTGGTGGCGCTGCTGGTGTTCGCGGCGCTGATCCTCGTGTTCGCGCCGGGCGGTGCGGGTTCGGCGGCGTTGATGTCGTCCGGCAACCCGCTGCCCGAGGCGGTGCGCGCGGCCTACGGCGGCGACAACGTGCTGGCGCAGGTCGTGAACTACGTGGGCCTGGCCGGGCTCGTGGCGTCGTTCTTCTCGATCATCTTCGCGTACTCGCGGCAGCTGTTCGCGCTGTCCCGGGCGGGCTACCTGCCGCGCTGGCTGTCGAGGACCGGCAAGCGCAAGACGCCGTACCTGGCCCTGATCGTGCCCGGCACCATCGGGTTCGTGCTCGCGGCGATCCTGAAGAGCGGCGCGACGCTGATCAACATCGCGGTGTTCGGGGCGGCGCTGTCGTACGTGCTGATGATGGTGTCGCACATCGTGCTGCGGGTGCGCGAGCCGGGGTTGGCGCGGCCGTACCGGACGCCGGGCGGCGTCGTGACCACCGGGGTGGCCCTGGTGCTCGCGGTGGCGGCGGTCGTGGCGACGTTCTTCGTGGACGAGCTGGCCGCCGGGATCACCGCGGGCATCGTCGTGGTGGCGCTGGCGTACTTCTGGTTCTACAGCCGCCACCACCTGGTCGCCGCCGCGCCGGAGGAGGAGTTCGCGGCCATCGCGCAGGCCGAGGAGGAACTGAAGGACTGACCGTAAGCACGTTCAACCGATCGTGTAAGGCAAGTCCTTCCGGCCGTGGGAATCCCTTGACAGCAAGGGTTCACCCCACGACGGAAGGACGATCATGAAATACCGCACGGTGACGGTCGGCTCGGCGGTCGCGGCACTGCTCTTCGCCACCACGCCCGCGATCGCCGCGCCGACCTTCGAAGAGCAGGTTTTGGCCCTGACAAACGGGGAACGCTCCGCAGTGGGCTGCCCGGCCCTCGCCTCGAACGCCCAGCTCGCCGCCGCCGCCAAGCGGCACAGCGACGACATGGCGCGCACCGGCAACTTCAGCCACACCGGCACGGACGGCAGCACAGCGGGGCAGCGCGTCACCGATGCGGGGTACCACTTCCGGCTGATGGCGGAGAACATCGCCGCTGGTCAGGGCACGGCCGAGGAGGTCGTGCGGTCCTGGATGAACAGCGAGGGCCACCGGGCCAACATCGTGAACTGCGAACTGCGCGACCTGGGCGTCGCCCACGCCGTGGACGGCAGCAACAAGGTCTACTGGACGCAGGACTTCGGCGTCACGGGCTGACACGTCACCGGCTGACACGTCACGGGCCGGCGCGTCACGAGGCAGGCGCGTCACGGACTGGCCTTCTGGGACACCGACGAGACGACCTCGACGGCGCTGCCCTCGCCGAGCAGCTCGGCCCCGACCACCTTCGTCAGCAGGCCCTGGACCTTCACCACCAGCCCGCGCCGCCCGGCGAACGCCGCCAGGTTCACCGGACTGCCCTCGGTGAAGGAGATCTCCTTCAGGTTGGGCAACCCGGCGATCGGCGCCAAGGCCCGCGCGTCCCGCGCGGAGCCGACCACCAGCCGTTCCAACCGCGACAGCCCGGCCAACGGCCGCAGGTCGAACACCGTCGTGTGCGCCAGGTCCAGCTTCACCAGGTTCCGCAACGCCGCGATCGGTCCGATGTCGAGGGTGCCGCACTTGCGCAGCACCAGGTGCAGCAGCGTCCCGGCCCACCGCTCGACCGCGTCGACGTCCACCAGGGGCGCGTCCTCGATCCGCAGCTCCCCCGGACCCGCCAGGAACGCCAACGGGTGCAGGTCGCGCAGGCCGCGCACGCTCGCCAGCTTCAGCACCCGCAACCCCCAACCACGCTTCAGCGAGGCCAGCTCGGTGGCGTCGCAGCCTCCGATGAGGTTCAGGCGGGACAGGTCCGCCCTGCGGCGCAGGCCGTCGAGACCGGTGGTCTCGGCGGCCGTCGCGCGGACCGAGCGCAGCGCGGGCAGCAGCCCGAGCGGCGCGAGGTCCAGCCTGCCGGGGCGCACGATCCTCAGGTGCGTCAACGACGGCGTGTCCAACGTAGCCAGGTCCACCTCGCCCTGTGCGAGCAGTTCGAGCACGTGGACTTGGGGCGGCACGAAGTCGAGCGCACCCCGCGGCGCGACGCACGACACCCGGCGCACGTGCGTCAGGTGGCGCAGCCCGCGCGTCATGTCGGGGTCGGTGAGGCTGACGGACTGGACCGGCACGTCGGCGAGCACGGTCGCCGCGTAGGTCTCCGGGTCGAAGTTGCTCCACGCCAGCACCAGTTCCTGCCGCACCCGTGCCCTGGGATCCGATCGGTACGCGGCCAGCAGCGGCAACGCGTCGTCCAGGCCGATCGCGGCCGCCGCGCGGATGGTCGCCGCCACCTCGACCTCCGTGCGGGGTCGGGAGGCGGCGAGCAGGTCCAGCACGAACGCGCCCGCCGAGGCGAACGACTTGGCCGCCGTCACCGAGCGCGGCGGCAGCAGGCGCGCGACCCGGTCCTGGATGCGGTCGCGGATGCCCGGTGTCAGCTCCGGCGCGGTCTCCAGGCACGCCACCGCGAGCAGGTGCAGGGTGGCGCGGTGCGCCTTGACCGCGTCACCGCGGGTCAGGACCTGGTCGAGCAGTTCGTCGCGCCGACCGCGCGAGGCGTGGCCCGCGGCCATCACGACGACCTCGTGCCACTGGTCCAGGTGCGCGTGGGACACGAGCGTGCCGATGTCGTCCACGTCCATCGCCGCGCCCGCCGCCAGGTACTCCTGGAACGTGCGGTGCACGAAGTCGACCCGGCCCTCGACCGGCTCGCGCAGCAGGCCGCTGCGCTCCAGCAGGTGCCGGTACACCTCCTCGGCGGACGCCTCGACCTCCGGCATCGAGGTCAACCGGCGCTCGACCTGGCCGATCGCGCGGTCGACCGGCGCGTCGGTGAGGTCGTTGCGGATGAACCAGTAGGCGAGGTCGCCCAGGAGGATGATCTTGCGGGTCCGGGACAGGCCCGGCAGCGGTTCGATGCGCCGCTCGGCGTCGCGGCGTTCCAGCAGCATCTGCAACGCGGTGTCGTACAGCTCCATGCGGCTGTCCGGCAGGTGGCCGCGCCGGTCGCGGTGCAGGGCGCACAGCAACGCGCACAGCAGCGGGTACCCGGCGAGCTTGCGCAGGTGGTGCCGCGCGCGGAACTGCTCCAGCAGCCGTTCCTGGTAGTCCGCCGGCTCGGCGCGGGCCAGGTCGTCGGACAGGTGCGAGCGCATGGCGTCGTGCCAGCGCTGGACGAACACCCGCACGTCGGTCGACGTCATCGGTTGCAGGGACGCGACCGCGAACTCGTCGGCCGCCAGCCAGTCCGGGTCGACGGCGCTCGGGCGCGAGGTCACCACGAACCGCGCGGCGGGGAACGCGAGGACCAGCGACCGCAGCCACTCGCGGGCCTCCTGGCGGCGGTGCGGCGCGAGCTCGTCCACGCCGTCGACCAGGATCAGGCCGTGGCCGGAGCGCAGTTGCCGCTGGACCCAGCCCGGTGGCATCTCGTCGGCGATGTGGCGGCCCACCTCGTCCAGGAAGCGCTCGGCCGGCGGCAGCTCGCGGTCGGCGTAGCGGCGCAGCGGGACGAAGAACGGGACGGTGTCGTTCCACCTGGTCAACGGCTCGGCGAAGTCCCGTTGGGCGCTGCGGACCGCGATCCACTGCAACAGGGTCGTCTTGCCCAGCCCGGCCTCGCCGCGGATGAAGATCCGGTCGCCGGAGGCCAGCAGGTCCTCCACCCGGCGGCCGGGCGTGAAGTGGTCGGTGGCCCGGCCGTCGGCGGTGAGGCTGAGGTAGGCCACCGACAGCGGGTAGCGGCGGCTCGCCTCGGACAGCGTCGCCCCGAACATCTCGACCTGGTCGAGCGTGCGGGCGACGAGTTGCCGGTAGTCGTAGGAGAAGTCGGTGGAGCTGCGCCGTTGCGGCAACCGGGCCAGCACGTCGCGGATGCCGGCGATGACCTCGGTCTCCCGGCGCAGGATCTCGGTCAACGCGCTCGGGCCGAACGGCGGCAGCTCGCGCGCGATCTCGATGACGTACCCGGCGCACTCGCGCAGCAGCAGGCCGTAGAGCTGGACGCCGTCCGCCGGCAGGCCGTCGAGGGCGTCGGCCGCGCGTGCGCGCAGGTGCCGGTCGAGCCGCCGCGCGTCGAGGTCGGCGGCGAACAGGTCGTCGTCGTCCAGCGCGGCCCGCTCGAAGGTCTCGCGCACGGCTTCGATCGCGGCGAGCCGTTCGTGCTCGGGTAATCGGCGGTACTCGGTGTCCATGATCGGCTGCACCCGCTCGACCACGGCGTCGGTGAACTGCTCGCCCATCCGCCGCAGCTTGCGCTGGTCGAGCGCGCCGGTGAGCCGCTTCTCGAGCAGGTCGACCCCCGTGCCGCCGACGGCGGCCGTGATCGACTTGTCCCCCAACCACAGCTTCAGCGCGCTGCGCACCACCGACGCGCCCAACGGGATCAGCGCCACTTCGAGGCCCATGGCGACCAGCCTGGCACCCGCCGTCGCCGACGGGTGCCGGACCCGGTCATCTACCGGCAGTAGACCGAGCCGAACAGGCCGATGACGGCTTCCCCGGGCACCTCGGCCGGCAACGGGTTGTAGGACAACGTGGCCCGCGTGCCGTCGTCGGCGCGGGTGGCGTAGGTGAGGTAGCCGATCAGCTCGCCGCCGTGACCCCACACCGAACGGCCGCACGGCAGGTCGAACCGCTGCAGCCCGAGGCCGTAGGCGAAGATCGTGCCGGTGTCGTCCACCGTCCGCCGCATCTCGGCGAGGGACGCCGCGCTGGTCAGCCGACCGCCCAGGAGCGCGTCGAAGAACCGGTTGAGGTCGTCGGCGGTGGAGATCATCTCGCCCGCCGCCCAGTCCAGGGTCGGGTTCATCAGGGTCGCGTCGACCAGTCGGCCGTCGACCTCGGTGTAGCCGCGGGCGTGCGGGAGGGGCAGGCCGGGCCACCACCCCGGCACGGTGGTGCGGGTGAGGCCGAGGGGGCGGAGGATGCGTGAACGCACCTCGTCGCCGTAGGTCCGGCCGGTCACGCGTTCGATCAGCATCCCGGCGACGATGTAGTTGGTGTTCGAGTAGTGCCAGCCCTCGCCGGGTTCGAAGTAGGGCGTGCCGGCGAACGCCACGTCCAGCAGCTGCCGGGGCTGGTAGGTGCGGAACCGGTCGGCGCCGCGCCACCGGTTGGTCGAGTAGCCCTCCTCGTGCGCGTAGTCGTACAGGCCGCTGGTGTGGTTGAGCACCTGGCGCACCGTGATCAGGTCGCCCTTCGGCACGCCGGCCACGTACCGGTCCACCGGGTCGTCCAGCCCGACCCGGCCCTCGTCCACGAGCTGCAGCACGACGGTGGCCACGAACGTCTTGGTCGCGCTGCCGATCCGGAAGTGCCCGCCGACCACGGCCTCGCCCGCCGCGTCCGCGCGGGTCCCGGCGGAGTCCTCCACGGTGAGCAGGGCGCTGGAGGCCCATCCTTGCTCCACCCACCCGTCCAGGGCGGGGAACGTGCCGGTCATGGCCAGCAGCACGCCGGCAATCGCAGTGTTGATCATCACGCGGTCGACGCTAGGCGTCACCGCGACGGCCGACCATGAGGAGCACCACCCGGTCGGCTGTGGAAAACCCCAGTGGTGATGTGCCCCCGACCGGCGCCCCTGGCAGGATCGGGGCGTGAGTGACATTCAACGTGTTGGAGTGGTGGGATCGGGCCTGATGGGCTCCGGCATCGCCGAGGTCTGCGCGCGGGCCGGGCTGGACGTGCTGGTGGCCGAGGTCAGCCCGGACGCCACGGAGGCCGCGCGGGGGCGGATCGCCTCTTCGCTCGGCCGGGGTGTGCGCAGCGGCAAGCTGTCCGCTGAGGACCGGGACGCCGCACTGGAGCGCCTGCGGTTCACCACCGACCTCGCCGACTTCGCCGACCGGAACCTGGTCGTGGAAGCCGTCGCGGAGAACGAGCAGGTCAAGACCGAGGTGTTCGCGGCGGTGGACAAGATCGTCGTGGACCCGGACGCGATCTTCGCGTCCAACACCTCCTCGATCCCGATCATGAAGCTGGGCATGGCCACCAGCCGTCCCGAGCAGGTCATCGGCGTGCACTTCTTCAACCCGGTGCCGGTGTTGAAGCTGGTGGAGCTGGTGCCGTCGTTGCTGACCGGCGACAAGACCAGGGCCAGGGCCGAGGCGTTCGTGACCGGGGTGCTGCACAAGGAGGTCATCCGCTCGCAGGACCGGGCCGGGTTCGTGGTCAACGCCCTGCTGATCCCCTACCTGCTGTCGTCGATCCGGATGCTGGAGTCCGGGTTCGCCAGCGCCGAGGACATCGACAACGGCATGGTGCTCGGCTGCGCGCACCCGATGGGTCCGCTGCGCCTCACCGACCTGATCGGCCTGGACACCACCAAGGCGATCGCCGAGTCGATGTACGAGGAGTTCAAGGAGCCGCTGTACTCGCCGCCGCCGTTGTTGCTGCGCATGGTGGACGCGGGGCTGCTGGGCAAGAAGAGCGGGCGCGGGTTCCACAACTACGCGTCCTGAACCCGGCGCCGGGAGCCCGCGGGGCCGTCGATCCTGGTGATCGGCGGCCCCGTCCGCGTGTCCGGGTCGCTTTACCACACCGCGGTCGCCGCCGTCACGCCGAACGCGCCGCGAACAATTAACAGCAGCGTCTTGAATGGCTAACAATATTAGCCGGCAAACGATCGACCGCGCTTCGGGTAACGGTCGGTACAAAATAACACGATCCGTCATCGGTCCGCGCCGGGTCATTAGTGCGAAAGACTGACGCACACCTCGTCAATAGGCCGTTCGGAGTATCCTTGATTACCGTCGTCTTCCTCGGGGTTACTGATCGACAGGACCTGTGACCTGCCTTTAGAGTGCCCTACGTCACGCTACGGCCGCCTGGTGGACAAGATTGCTTCGCCTAGCGTAACTTTCGACTCGCCCCCCACGAGGAGAACCCCGCCTTGGACCCTCAAAAAGTATCCATACGCGATTTCACGGGCCGCCAGCTCAGCGCCCTGTTGCATTCGCTGGGTATCACCGAAAATAGCTTCAACTCCGTGGGACTGCTCGCGGACGCCCTCGGACCCGGCGGCCTCCGGCCGGTTTCCACCAGCCCGGCCTGGCCTTCCGACGTCGCCGACGACCACACCCCGGTCGAGTTCTCGACGGCGTTCGCCGCGGGTGAGTCCCCGACCCTGCGCACCATCGTCGAACCCACCGCGACCAGGCCTTCCCGTGCGGCCAACACGTCGGCGGCGCTCGCCGCGCTCGACCGGATGAAGCGCCGCGGCGACCTGGACACCAGTCGTTTCGACGCGGTCAGGAGCTTGTTCCTGCCGGAGCACCCGGAAAGCGATTTCACGTTCTGGTACTCACTGGTTTTCCGGCGCGACGAGGCACCCGCGGTGAAGGTCTACTTCAACCCGGAAGTGCGCGGCGAGGCGGTCGCCGAAGAGTTGGTGCGCGAAGGCCTGGAGCGGACCGGTTTCGCCGCCGGTTTCCCGACCCTGCGCTCCCACGCGGTCACCAGGCCCGGACTTGACAAGTATTCCTTCTTCGCACTCGACCTGGTCGAACAACGGCGGGCGCGGGTGAAGGTCTACATCTCCCACCACGCCGCCGATGTAACGGACGTCACGCGTGCGGCGAGCGCCGCCCGGGGTGTCGATGTGGACAGGGTGCCCGATTTCTGCTTGCTCACCGGCGGCAGCACCGGAACGTTCGACAAGCGTCCGCTCATTTCCAGCTACACGTTCCTGGACGGCGACGCGGACGCGCCGAGCGGCTATTCCCTGTACGTGCCGATCCGGGACTACGTGGCCGACGACGAAGAGGCCCGGCGCCGGGTGCTCGCGGTGATGGCCAAGTACGACCTGGACCCCACGCAGTTCGACAGCGCGCTGCGCACCATCGCCCGACGTCCGCTGGACGAAGGCGTCGGCCTGATCGCCCACGTGTCGCTGCGCATGGGCAGGCCCCGCCCCGGGATCACCGTCTACCTCTCGTCCGAGGCCTACGACGTGGCCTCGCCCCGTTCGGTCAGCCTGGCAGGCTAGGAGTCACCCATGCCCACGATGGAGCCGTACCGCATCAAGGTCGTGGAGCCCATCCCGATCACCACGCGCGCACACCGCGAACGGGCGTTGGCCGCAGCCGGGTACAACCCGTTCAACCTCGCCGCCACCGACGTGACGATCGACCTGCTCAGCGACTCGGGCACCGGCGCCCTGTCCGCGGAGCAGCAGGCGGCGGGACTGCGTGGTGACGAGACCTACGCCGGTGCGCGCTCCTACTACCGCTTCCACGACGTGGTGCACGACCTGACCGGCTACCCGCACGCCTTCCCCGTCCACCAGGGGCGTGCGGCCGAGCGGATCCTGTTCACCGCCCTGCTCAAGCCGGGCCAGGTCAGCGTCAGCAACACGCACTTCGACACCACGCGGGCGAACGTCGAGATCCTCGGCGGCCAGGCCGTCGACCTGCCGTGCCAGGCCGCCAAGGACCTCGACGACGACGCGCCGTTCAAGGGCGACATCGACCTCGACGCGCTGGAAGCCATCCTGTCCGGCCCGCAAGACGTCGCCGTCGTGCTGCTCACCATCACCAACAACGGTGGTGGTGGGCAGCCGGTGTCGATGGCCAACCTCAAGGCGGCGGCCGGGATCGCCCGCCGCCACGGCGTGCCGTTCTTCCTCGACGCGGCGCGCTTCGCGGAGAACGCGTGGCTGGTCACCCAGCGGGAGCCCGGCTACGAGCACCACACACCGCGGCAGGTCGCGGAGGAGGCGTTCCGGCTGGCCGACGGGTGCGTGGCGAGCCTGAAGAAGGACGCCATCGTCCACATGGGAGGGTTGCTCGCCCTCCGCGACCCCGAGCTGGCCGCCAAGTGCGAGCTGCTGCTGATCGCGACCGAGGGCTTCCGCACCTACGGCGGTCTCTCCGGCCGTGACCTGGAGATGCTGGCGCAAGGCCTGCTCGAGGTGACCGAGCCGGAGTACCTGCGGGCCCGGGCGGACGCCACCGCGTACGTGGCGGAGCTGGCCCGGGCGGCGGGGGTGGACAGCGTGCGGCCGACCGGCGTGCACGCGGTGTACCTCAACGCCGGTCGCCTGCTGCGGCACCTGCCGGCGAGCCGGTTCCCGGGGTTCGCCCTGGCCACCGAGCTGTACCTGGCGGGCGGCATCCGGTGCGCCGAGCTCGGCTCGCTGTACCTCGGCGAGCTGGACGACGCGGGTGAGCTGGTCAAGCCCGCGCCGTACGAGCTGGTCCGCCTGGCCATCCCGCGCCGGGTCTACACCCAGAGCCACCTGGAGTACGTCGGCGAGACGCTGGCGGAGATCGCGAAGGACCCCGAGCGGGTGCCCGGCTACCGGTTGACGCACGTGCCGAAGCTGTTGCGGCACTTCAACTGCAGGCTCGAACCGGTGGTGTAGGCGGACGGGTGACCGGTGTCCCGGTCACCCGCCTCCGGCCGCGGTGGCCGTCGACCGGTCAGGCCATGGCGTCGAGCCGGTCCATGGTGTGCTGGATCAGGCTCACCAGCACGGTCTTGGCCGACTCGCGGTCCCGCGCGTCGCACAGCACGAGCGGGATGGCGGCGTCCACGTCCAGCGCGCGGCGCACCTCGTCCATCTCGTAGCTGTGCGCGCCCTCGAAGCAGTTCACCGCGATGATGAACGGGATGCCGCGCCGCTCGAAGAAGTCGATCGACGGGAAGCTGCTGTCCAGCCGCCGCGTGTCGACCAGGATCACCGCGCCGATCGCGCCGTAGGCCAGCTCGTCCCACATGAACCAGAACCGGTTCTGGCCCGGGGTGCCGAACAGGTACAGCACCACCTCCGGGTTGATGGTGATGCGGCCGAAGTCCAGCGCGACCGTGGTCGTCTCCTTGGACTCCAGGCCCAGCACGTCGTCGACGCCGACACCGGCCTCGGTGAGCAGCTCCTCGGTGTGCAGCGGGGGTATCTCGCTGACCGAGTTGACCATCGTCGTCTTCCCCGTGCCGAAGCCACCGGCGATGACGATCTTCACTGGGGTGGGTACGAGCAGTTCCCCACCCGGCCGCTCAGATTCCACGGACACCATCCAACACCGCCTGGAGCAGGTTCCGGTCCGGCACTTGCGGGACTCGGGAGGGGTCTCGGATCACGACGTCACCGCGCTGGATGAGATCGCTCAACAACACCTTGACGACGACGAGCGGCACATCGAGGTACGCGGCGACCTCCGCCACCGACAACGGGCGCCGGCACAGCTCCATGATCTCCAGGTGCTCGACCGACAACGCGTCCGGGTCCGACGCCGACGGCATCGCGCGCACCTGCGTCACCAGGTGCAGCTCCGGCCGCAGCGGGCGGGTCCGACCGCGCACCATCGCGTACGGGCGGACGAGCGGGCCCGCGGCCTCGTCGTACCACCAGTCCTCGCGGCCCGCCATCAGGAGGACCTTCGAGCGGCCGGCAGGCTCGCCGCGGCGGTGCCGCGCGGCGCCGACGACAGGTACGTGCCGACGCGCTTGACGAGCATGTTCATCTCGTAGGCGATCATGCCCATGTCGGAGTCCTCTTCGCCAAGGACGGCCAGGCAGGCGCCGTGGCCGGCCGCGGTGACGAAGAGGTAGGCGTGCTCCATCTCGACGATGGTCTGCCGCACCGCGCCGCCGCCGAAGTGCCGTCCCGTGCCGCGGGCCAGGCTCTGGAACGCCGAGGCCATCGCGGACAGGTGGTCCGAGTCGTCCTTCGACAGCCCGGGCGAGCGGCCCAGCAGCAGACCGTCGGCCGAGAGGACCACCGCGTGCCGAGCTCCGACCACCCGGTTGACCAAGTCCTCCAACAACCAGTTCAGTTCGTTGTGCTGGCTGGTCATGTCGTTCATCGGGTTGCCTTTCCGGTTTCCAGTCGTCCGGCCACTGCTGGTCAGGGTTCGAGGTCGTCGGCGGGTGTCCGACGGGCGTCGCGTGTGCCCCGTTGGAACGCCGACAGGCCCTTGCGGACCCTCTCGGCGGACTTCTCGGGGTCGACCTCGGGGAGCGGTTCGGGCGAAGGGTGGAAATCGTTGCGCACCAACTGCGGCGCCAGGTTCTGCTGACGGCGCCTGCGTGGCAGTTCGGGTCGGTCGGCGACGGCGGCGGCCGACTCCGGCTCGTCCGCGGGCCACTCGGACGTGGCCCGCTTCCGCTGCGGCAGGTCGAGCTCGCCGCTGCGCTGCGACAGGTCCAGCCCGCCGCTCAGTCGTTCGACCTCTGGAAGGGGATGCTCGTTGGCCGCGGCCTCGGCCTGGGCCCAGAACCCCTCGAGGTCTCGGGAACTGTCGGGAAACCTGGCGTCTCGCACTGAGTCGTCGCCCTGCTCCGGGATGTCGTGGAAGGAGCGGCGGGGCAGTTGCCGGGTCTCGGCGGGCTCCGTCGCCGTGGTGGGGCCCGCGACGATCGCGGACGGGATCAGCACCAGCGCCAGCGTGCCGCCGTAGGGCGAGTCGCGCAGTTCGACGTGGATGCCGCGGCGGGCGGCCAGCCGGGCGACCACGAACAGCCCGAGCCGGGACTCGCCGCGCAGGCGCATCGCGTCGAACTCCGGCGGGTCGGCCAGCATCGCGTTGTGCTGCTCGCGGTCCTCGGGGTTGATGCCGAGGCCGTGGTCCTCGATCTCGACCACGATGCCCTGCGGTACCTCGCTGGCGTGCACCTGCACCTGGGAGCGCGGCGAGGAGAACGCGGTGGCGTTGTCGACGAGCTCGGCGATCAGGTGGATGGTGTCGGCGACGGCCGCGCCGACCAGCGCGGTGTCCGGCACCGGGTTCACCTTGACCCGCACGTACTGCTCGGTCTCGGCGACCGCGGCGCGCAGCACGTCGAGCAGGCGCACGGGCTTGCGCCACTGCCTGCCGGGCTGCTCGCCCGCGAGGATGATCAGGTTCTCCGCGTTGCGGCGGGCGCGGGTGGCGAGGTGGTCGAGCTGGAACAGCGCGTCGAGCTGCTCGGGGTTCTCCTCCTCGCGCTCCAGCTTGTCCAGGATCTTCAGCTGGCGGTGCACCAGGCCCTGGTTGCGGTGCGCGATGTCGAGGAAGACCCGGTTCACGCCCTCGCGGGCCTGGCTCTCCTTGACGGCCGCGGCGACGGCGGTGTACTGGGCGGCGTTGAACGCGTCCGCCACCTGGCCGATCTCGTCGCTGCCGTAGTCCAGCGGCGGCACCTCGACCTCGACGTCGACGTGCTTGCCCTCGCGGAGCCGGTCGACGATGTCGGGCAGCCGTTCGTGCGCCAGGGTCAGCGAGTCCTTCTTCAACGCGGTGAGGCGCGTGATCAGGGCCCGGTTGACCAGGCGGTTCGACGTGCGGATCGCGATCAGGATCCCGATGATCACGGCGAGCAGCGCGACCAGGCTGCCGATCAGCACGGTGCGGAACTTGCTCTCGCCGCGACCCATGGTCACGTTCACCGCGCTCGACGCCTGCTCGCTGACCAGCGCGGTCAGCTCGTCGGAGATGGGGCCGCTGACGTTCTGCCACTCCTGCAGCGACCCGGCGTTGCTCGGCTTCGAGCCGTTCTGGATCAATCTGCCCTCGAACTCGACCAGCCGCTTCCACTGGTCGCCCTCGATCATGAACTGGTAGTGCTCGCGCACTTCCGGCTGGGCGTAGGGCGCGATCGAGTCGTAGGAGGAGTGGTAGGCGCCGACGAGGTTGGCGAACTCGATGTGCTCCTCGGGCGTGAACTGCCCGGCGGCCAGGGCGCTCGACGCGAGCGACGTGGCGCGGGACATCCAGTCGGCCGCCTTGAAGTACTCCTCGGCGGTGATGGCGCCCTTCACGGACTCGTGGTCGGGCACCACGCGCGCCTGCACGCTGAACAGCGCGTCACCGGCGTCGAGGAGGCTGTTGTAGTAGGTGTAGATCTCGGACTTCGAGGCGCGTCCGGCGTCGAGGGCCGAGCGGCGCTGCGGCAGCTGGTCCAGCAGCACGTTCAGCGCGTTGATCTTGTCGACGATCTCCTGCGGCGCCTGGGACGCCAGCTCGTCGAACGCCGCGCGCATCCCGTCGACCGCGCGGTCGGTCTCGGCCTGCTGCACCTCGAGGTTGCTGGTGCCGAGCGAGGGCTGGCTCAGCGCGGTCATGCTGAGCTCGCGCTCCTTCTGCAGCGCGGCGAAGGTCTGGACCGCCGGGATCGACGCGTCCTTCACACCGGAGGCGACCGCGCGGAGGTAGAAGCCGTCGAACAGGGTGTACGACGAGAACAGCGCCCACATGATGAGCAGGACGATGCTGGGGACGACGACGACACCGGTGAGTCGTGAGCGGATCGTCTTGTAGTTCGTCTCCGTGGTGCTCTTCTGCTTCACAGCGCTCCGCAGCCTCGTCCGTTGCCAGGTCAGGCGCAGCACTAGGAACGCTGACTCTTCTTCACCCGATCGGCGACGGAACGGTAACACTCAAGATCATTATTACGAAGAGACAGCGATCACTTGCGCGACGCGACGATGAGGTTACCCAGTCGAGTGATGCCACGAACAGGGGGCCGATGTGAACTTCTCGCCACCGGCCCCCTGTGTTTCACGGCTTCGGCACCGAAACGGCGTTGTACGTCGTCGTGGGCGTGGGCGGCGTGGTGAAGCGGGCGTTGGGCAGGTAGAGCCGGCCGGCGAACGACGCGACCGTGGTCGGCACGTCGAACCGCGCGTCGGTGATCTTGGTCACGAGCGCGCCGCTCGACCCGTCCTTGGCCAGGGAAAACACCGCGACGGTGTTGAGCCGGTTCTGCACGACGTAGAGCGTGCGGCCCTCGACGAGCAGCCCGTCGCCGTTGGTCAGCACCTCGCCGCCCAGGTCGACGGCGGTCGTCACGCCCGTGCGCGCGTCGACGCGGTGCAGTTGACCGGTGTTGCTCTGGACGACCAGCAGCGCTTTGCCGTCGGGCGTCTCCGCGATCCCGTTGGCGTTGTTCACGCCGGGGGTCAGGACGAAGTCGCCGGTCAGCGGAATCGCGGTGTGCGAGTCCGGCAACGACCCGTGCCGGCCGAACGGGACGCGATAGAGCACCGCCTTCCGCGAGTCGGTGAAGTAGGCGGCGTCGTCGGTGATCACGACATCGTTGACGAAAGTATTCGCATCCGCCGCGAACCGGTAGGACTTGAGGATCACTCCCGTTCGAGCGTCGACGACCCGCCCGTCACCACCCGCGCCACCGGCCACGAACAGCCGCTTGCGCCGATCGACCTTCACCCCGACCGAAGCCGTGCCGGGCCCCTGGCTGAACACCTCCCCGCGTCCGGTGCGGAGGTCGACGCGGAACAGGTCCCCATCGGCCCGCGACCCGAAGTAGGCGGTCGGCGCGTCCCCGATCGCGATGCCTTCCGGCAGGAACCCGTCGGGCAGGGGGAACTCCGTGGGGAACGGGTGTGCTTGCGCGGCGGTGGCGGGCGCGGCGGTGACGAGGGAGACCCCGAGCACCACGGCGGCCAGCGCACCGAGTGTGCGTTGCATGAACACTCCTTCTCGCGTTGCGGCGGTCCGGCGAGTGTTTCGCAGCGATCAGCGCGAGGTGAAGCCTCTACAGCGAACCGACAGGATGAGTAGGCCGCGCCTCCCGCGCACCGATCGCCTCGGGCCTCCCCACGGGCCCGAGGCGGCTGCACGGCATCAGGCGCCGAGCTTCACCGGGACCTCGTCAAGCTTGGTTGATCGACCAGTAGTCGCTGTCGACCTCGTTGATCGACCAGTAGTCGGTCCCGATCGGGCTCGCAACCACACCCAAAAGGGTCAGGGCGGCGATCGCCCGCGCTACTAGAACCAGCACGTTGATCCTATTACCTTTCGCTTATCTTGGCCCCTCTGGCCAATGCCCGAGGGAGCGAAAGTCTTGCACGGCAGCACATGGCGCCCCCTGCGGGGTGGAATTGCGCAGGTAACCCGGTCGGCCGAAGACCCGCATCGACCGTCCACGAAAGAGTGATCTTCGTACCGATGGGGCTACCCGCCCCGGCCTGAGCAGCCCTCGAAGGCCTGCGAGGAGGCCCCGAATGCCGTAAGACTCGGCCAACTGCATGATCACCTTGAGTGATCGAATGCGCCAACGTGACCCAGCCGTGGCGGCCTGAGCATCACCCGGCTCGCCGATCTGCTACTCAAACGTCGTCGACACGAAAAACGCGGTCGCTGCCAATCCAAAGCCAGACGTCCGTCTTGGTGGACGCGGAATCCTTCCGCTTACTGGATCTCGCGTCCCATCCCGGACTCCTCGGCCGACCGATCCGGCGACCAACGAGGGCTCCTGGCGGTGGGAACGGTGCGTTCACCGTCGAACGGGTCGAGCCTGGCCGCCACTGTCGCGGCGCGGGGGTCGCCGGCGTCCTCGAAGATCGAGAACGCTTGCTCCCACCCGTCCAGAGCCGCCGCCCGTGCCTTCGCGGACCACCTGAGCTCGCCGAGCAGCACCAGCGCCTCGGCCTTCAGCTTCGAGTTGCCCACCCGGTCGTGGAGCTGGACGGCGCGGCGCGCGGCCTCGGTGGCGCCGACCAGGTCACCGCGGTCGCGCCAGATCATCGCCAGGACCTCGCACGCACGCGCGGCCACCGCCTGGTCCCTGGTGCGCATGTGCAGGCTGATCGCCCGGTTGGCGTAGTCCTCCGCCGTGCGCAGTTCGCCCTGCCTGCGGTGCAGCTCGGCCAGCTCGCCGAGGGTGTCCGCCTGTCCCGCCAGGTTCTCTAGTCGCTCACGCAGGTCCAGCGCCCGGTGGAACAGCTTCGCGGCGTCAACGCGGTTGTTCCGGTCCACCGCCACCACGCCCAACCGGTGCAGGGTGCCCGCTTCCAGGTCACCGTGGTGCCCGTCGCTCGCGATGCGCAGGACCTCCCGGTAGCGGGCGACTCCGTCGTCGATCCGGCCTTCCGCCACGTCGACGCGGGCCAGCGAGTGCAACGACACCGCGATGCCGTGCTCGCTCCCGATCAACTTGGCCATGAGGTGCGCGCGGTGGAAGTGCTTGCGCGCCTCGAGGAAGGCCGACTGCTGGAAGTACGCCAAGCCGAGGTCGTTGTACGCCGCGGCCTCCGCGTCGGCGTCGCCCTCCAACTGCGCCGATCCGACCGCGAGAGTGAGGACCGCACGCGCCTCCTCGTAGTAGCCGCACCTGCGGAACATGTCGGCGAACACGTGGGCCATCCGGGACACCCGGGAGTGCATGCCGCGGCGGGCCGCCAAGTCGATGACCGCGCAGAGGTTGGCCCGCTCCTCGATGAACCAGTCCTGTGCCGCCCGGTCGTGGGCGAAGTCGAGCGGCACCACGCCGGGCACCGGATCACCGACCGGAACGCCCTCGCGGAACGGGAACGCCACCGAGTCCGCCGCTTTCGCGGTGTGCAGGAAGAAGTCGGCGAGCCGGTGCTCGGCGAGCCCGCGTTCCCGCTCCGTCTCGTCCACTCGCGCGCACTCCTCGGCGTAGTCGCGGAGGAGGTCGTGGAAGCGGTAGCGGTGCAGGGGACCGGGCTGTTCGAGGAGGTGGGCCGAAGTCAGCAGCTCAAGGCAGTCCAACGCGGCCGACCGCGTCGTGCCGAGCACGGCGGTGACCGCGTCGATGCTCAAGTCGGGTCCGGGGTGCAGGCCCAGCAGCCGGAACGCGCGACGGTCGAGGCCGGTCAGCGCGCGGTACGACCACGAGAACACCGTCTTCAGGCTGATGTCGCCGTCGGCGCCGTGATTGCCGAGGTTCAACAGCCGGCGCTCGTCCCTCAACTGGGCGACGAACTCGGCGAGCGCCGCGCCGGGGCTCGCGGCGATCCGGTGGGCCACGATCTCCATCGCCAAGGGCAGGCCGCCGCACAGCGCGCCCAGGTCCTCCACCGCGCACTGATCGCGGACGGCCCGGTCGCCGATCCGGCCTTCGAGCATCCGAGCGGCTTCCGACGGACCCAGCGGAGCCACCGGAAACGCCCGGGGGCCCAAACCGGGCAGCCGGTTGCGACTGGTGACCAGGACGGTGCAGTCGCGCAGGAGCGGCAGCAACGGGGACACCTGAGGCAGTCCGCGCACGTTGTCCAGGACGACGAGCGTCCGGCGGTCCTGCAAGGTGGACTCCAGCCGCCGTGCCCGCCGGTCGGCGGTGGTCAGGTGGTCCACGTCGACGCCCAGTGCTTCGAGGAAGCGATCGACCACCACGCTCGCGTCCAACGCCTGGTCCGCCGCGAACCCCTTCAAGTCGCAGTGCAGCGCGCCACCGGGGAACATGTCGACGACCCGGTGCGCCCAGTGCAACGCGAGGGCGGTCTTGCCGACGCCCGCGGCGCCGTGCAGCAGGACGACACCGGGCCGGGGCTCCTCCTTGGCGCACCCCGTCACCGCGTCGATCTTGGCGAGCAGGGCGTCACGCCCCACCAGGTCCTCGATGTCGTGGGGCAGTCGCCGCGGCACAGTGAACGTCCGCCCGGATCCGCGCGGTCGTACCTGTGCGTGCTCTGCCAGACCTTCGTAGAACTTCTTGAGCGTCGCCGCGGCAGCGTCCTCGAACTCGTCTTGCAGCCGACGTCTCATGACGTAGTAGTAGGCGTCCATCTCACTGCGCAGGTGCAGCCCGTGCATGGCCTCGAGCCGGTGCATCACCAGTGGCAGGTACGCCGAGTCCGCGGGCGGCAGGCCGTCGATGTGCGAGATCACGCCGCGGAAGTCGTTGTCCGCCAACAGGCTGGAGCACAACACGCTCTGCATCGGCAGCCAGACGTTCTCGTGCGCCTGGCGGCGCCACGCCAGCGCCGGTTCGCCCGGGAGGTCGGCGAGCGGGATGTCGTCGGCCCAGTACTCCATCGCCCTTCGGACCACCTTCGTGGTGTCCCGCGGCTCGCCGGCCTCGCGCGTCCGGTCGAGCAGTTGAGCCGATAAGAAGTAGTCGACGTTCCCCCGGAGGGCGGTCACCCGATAGCCGCCCTTTCGATTCTCCAATTCCACGCCGGCGTTCATCAATTGCAACGCGTGCCTGATCCGACCGGAGTAGTTGTAGAACGTCTGCGCCAGGTTCCGGGGCAGTTTGTCGTCCTCTTCCCACATCCATTCCACGAGTTCGGAAGTGGTGAACCAGCTGCCCGGCTTGGTCAACAGCACACCGAGCATCCCCCGGGTCTTCGGTGCCGCCCAACCCCTGTCCAACCGGGAGCCGATGCGTATTCGCGTTTCGCCCAAGATCGAGAACAAGAAGGTCACAGCGCCACCCCTCGCTGACGTCCAGTCGGAGTCTGGTGCAACGCGCGACCAGCTGGCAATTACCGTTGCAAAATCGCTATTCGATGCCCGACAGATGTTTGACAGATACCTGACAGGCCAGCCCGCAAGGTTGCGGAACCGCACGTGCAACAGTGCCCTGAACAGCGGTTCAACGGTTTTGGAAGATCACCGTGGAGCGCTCCGACAGGTCGGTCGTCGATTCTCGTGCCAACTGGTCGAGCGAACCTGATCGGAGGTGCCACGTGACCGGGGACCTGTGGACGAATGGGCCGATCGGCATCGGCGCGGAGAGCCGAGTGACGAGGGCGGGGTGCAAGTCGGTGCTGCTGGTGGTGCCGCACGTGGTCGCGGGAACCAGGTTGGCGGACCTGGTGCCGCTGCTGGAGGCCGACCACCGGGTGCAGGTGCTGTTCACGACGGAAGGCGCGGTGCACGGGACGGACGAGTTCGTGCGAGGGCTCGGCGGTCACGTCGTGCCGTGGGGCCAGGCGACACGGCACCGGTTCGACCTGGTGCTCGCGGCCAGCTTCCGCGGCATCGACCAGGTGCACGGTGACGTGCTGGTCGTGCCGCACGGCGCGGGGGCGTTGAAGTCGCGGTCACGGCCGCGCCGACGCGATGCGCTCCCCACGCACGGGTTGACGCGAGAGCAGCTGGTCCGCGACGGTCGCGTCGTCGCCGCGGCGATCGCGCTGTCGCACGACGACGAACTCGACGCGTTGCGGGAATCGTGCCCCGAGGCCGAGTCCGCCGCCGTGGTCGCCGGGGACATCTGCCTGGACCGGATGCGCGCGAGCACGCCGTACCGCGAGCACTACCGTCGGGCGTTGGGCGTGACGCCGGATCAGCGGTTGGTCACCGTCTGCTCGACTTGGACGCCCCACTCGACGTTCGGCGCGCACGTCGAGCTGTACCAACGGCTCCTGGCCACCGGCGGGCCGGTGGCGGCCGTGCTCCACCCGAACATCTGGAGCGTGCACGGCGCGCGCCAGGTTCGTGCGTGGCTGCCGCGCGGACTGCTCGTCATCCCACCCGACGAGGGCTGGCGGGCCGCGGTGGTGGCGGCCGACGTCGTGGTCGGGGATCACGGGTCGTGCACGCAGTACGCGGCGGCCGTCGGCAAGCGGGTGGCGGTCGTGCCGCTGCCCGACGGCCTGCTGCGCGAGGGCAGCCTGGCCGACCTCGTGTACCGACAGGCACCGGTGCTCGACCCGCGCCGCCCGTCGCTCGACGACGCCGCGCTGGTTCCCGGGATGACCGAGGCGATCACCTCGTGCCCCGATCGGGCCGGTGCGATCCTGCGCCGCACGATGTACCGCCTGATGGGCCTGTCCGAGCCCGCACGAGCGGTGCCCGTGTCGCCGGTGGCGGTGCCCCGTGTCGTGGGGTGAGTGGCGGGCCGAGGCGCCCGGCGTGTGGCGGGTCGTCGGCGGCCCGTGGGACGGGTTCGTCGTGGCGGAGGACCGTGTGGCCACCGGGCGGTGGGTGGCGGTGGCCGATGCGGTCATCTACCCGGCCAGGCGTGACTTGACGCGTTCCGGCACCGGTTGCCCGGCCTGGGTGTACGCCGCCTCCGCCGCCTTGAGGTGGTCCTGCTCCTGCTTCCGGTCACCTCGACGTGACGCGACGTCGGCCAACAGCAGCAGCACGTCGGCGATGTAATCGGGCGACTTGGACTCCACCATCACGGGTAACGCGGAGTCCAGCAGGCGGGCCGCGTCGTCCACCCGGCCCAGAGCGAGGGCCGGCACGGCCGCCACGGTGTGGATGCGGGCCAGTTCGAGCAGCTGGCCCAGCTCCGCCATGATCGTCGCGGCGGTGGTGAGCGCGGCGACCGCCTCCTCGTGCCGTGCCAGGTCGGTCAACGCCTCACCGATCCTGCGGTGGGCGAGCGCTTCGCCGCGCCGCCTGCCCAGCGCCGACTCGACCTCCAGCGACCGCCGGAAGTACGCCAGCGCCTCCTCGGCGTCGCCCCGATCGCGGCAGATCCGCCCGAGTTGGCGCAGAGCGGTGGCCACCGAGGCGAAGTCCCCCGCCCGGTGGGCCAGCTCCAGCGCCCGTGATACCGCGCGCGACGCGTCGGTCCGCCGTCCCACGTTCAGGTACCCGATCGCCAACTGCATGCGCAGCCGGGACTCCGCCACGTCGTGCCGGTCGAGTCGCGCCGCCTCCGCCCCGGTCTCGAAGGCCGAGATCCAGTCGGCGAAGTGGTGCCGGTGGAGGAAGAACCCGAACAAGGTCTCCGCGACCTGCCACGCGAGCGCGTGCCACTCCCGGTCGGCCGCCTCGCGGATGGCCTTGACCAGGTTCACGCGTTCCACCTCCAGCCAGTCCAACGCGCCGGCGAGGTGGTCGAACACCGCGTCCACCGACTCGTAGCGCGGCCCGACCCGAGGTCTGTTCGGCACCACGGCCAGGTCGGCGGCCACCGCGCGGTCCAAGTACCACTCGACGATGCGGCGCACGGCGGCGTCGCCTTCGGTCGCCGAGTCCCACTCCGCGTGCCGGCGGGCGTGCAAGCGCAGCAGGTCGTGGTAGCGGAAGCGCTCGTCCTCCACCTCGCTCAGGAGGTTCTTCTCCACCAGGTCCGACAGGACCGGTTCGACGTCCTCCGGCGGCTCGCCCACCGCGGCGGCCGCCACTTCCACGCCGAACGACGCCCCGGGGTGCAAGGCGCACAGGCGGTACGCCCGCGCGTGCCCGGGCGGCAACTCCAGGTACGAGACGTCGAACACCGCCTCGACCGACGCCCCGTCGGCCAAGGTCAGCGTGCCGAGGCGTTCGGCACGCAGCGAACCGACCTCTGTGGACAGCGAGCGCCGGGGGTGGGTGGACAACCGGGCCCCGACCACCGACAGCGCGATGGGCAGGCCCGCGCACAGGTGGGCCAGCTCCCGCGCCGCGTCGGGTTCGGACGTGACGCGCGTGCCGACGGCCCGTTCCAGCAGTTCCAACGACGAGTCCTCGTCGAACGACTCGACCTCCACGAACCGGGCGCCGTCGACCGCCAGGCCGCTGAGCCGCCATCGGCTGGTCACCACGGCGGCGCTGTGCGACGAGGTCGGCAGGAGCGGCCGCACCTGGGCCGCCGAGACCGCGTTGTCCAACAGGACGGAGATCGCCCGGTCCGCGGTCAGGGAGCGGAACGCGGCCTGTCTTCGCGGTAGGCCCCACGGGATGTCGGCGGCGGGCACGCCCAGCGCCAGCAGGAACCACTCGAGCACCTCGTCCGGCGTCATGGGTCCGTCGCCGGTGACCGCGGCGAGGTCGACGTACAACTGCCCGTCCGGGAACTTCGACCGGGTGTCGTGGAGCCAGCGCAAGGCCAACGAGGTCTTCCCCACCCCTCCCGGGCCGCTCACCACGACGACCAGCGGATGTCGCCCGTTCTCCAGCAGCCAGCCGTCCAACGCCTCCAGTTCCCTCACCCGGCTGGTGAACAACCTCGGAGAGGGCGGCAGTTGGTACGGGATCAACGGCTCCCGTCGCTGGTCGTGGAAGTGCACCTCCCCGATGCTCCCCGCCTGAACCACCGGGCCATGGGCCGTGCCGGACACCACGTTGTCCCTACCCTGCGTCAACGTGCACTCCTCCCGTGTACGCAACGTGGTTCGAGTGTCACAGAAATGGCAGGAATGCTCGCCGCAGCGAGCGGTGAGCCGCAAGGATCGGGACCCGTGGTCCCGACGACCGGGCCGACGGGAAGGTTAGGGGTCGGTTCGGATAACGAAAAGGTAACGGTCAGGTCGCGGACTGGGTTCGGTACGTATGCCACTGTGTCCACCGCCCACCGGCGGTCGGGGTTCAACGCACACAGGCGCGTACCTACGACGAGGTGACACATCCATGACGCGAAACCAGGGGCGGCACCGCTTCTCCCGGCGCACGAAGCTGACTGCCGGCGTGACCGGGTTGGCGCTCACGATCGGCCTGGCCGTCGCGATCAGCACCACCGGTGATCAGGGCACCGCCCAGGCGGACGGGGCCGACATCTCCCTGTTCGTCGACATCACGAAGCAGCAGCGCAACGTGCGGGCGCCCCGGCCGCAACGGGGCGCGAGCACCGGCACGTTCACGGTGGACTGCGGCCGCAACGAGAACGGCCACTTCAACCCGGACAACTTCATCGCGCAGCCGGGTGTCCGCAACGGCGCGGAGCACCTGCACGACTACGTGGGCAACGTGTCGACCGACGCCGACTCCACCGACGAGAGCCTGCTCGAAGCCGACACCACCTGCAAGAACGGCGACAAGTCCGCCTACTTCTGGCCCGTGGTCCGGATCGACCGCGAGAACGAGGACGACGAGCCGGGCGAGCCGGCCGGCGCCGAGGTCGAGTGCCCCGACGTGCAGCGCAAGCTGCGCAACGTGCCGCGCCAGGCCAAGGCCGAGGTCGACCGCAACCTCCAGGCGTTGAAGGACCAGATCGCGGAGGCCAACACCAGGCTGAAGGCGGCGGCGAACGTCGACGACCCCGGCTTCGTCAACAACGCCGTCCTGCGACCGCTGCGGGACAAGCGGACCGCGACGATCGACCGCATCGTGCAGGCCGTCGACCGGGTCGCCGAACGACCGCGAGGGCTCAAGAGGCTCGCGCCGTGCACGGTGAAGGACGGCGACGCCAACGACGCCCAGGTCGCCGAGGCGGCGCAGGAAGCCGAGGCCGACGCGCCGGAGAAGGGTGACGGCAAGAGCGCCAGCGACGAGAACGAGCTGCCCGGCAACGAGGGCGAGATCCAGCGCCCCGAGGTCGTGGACATCACCTTCCGCGGCAGCCCCGTCGGCAAGGTCGAGCCGATGCCGCAGTTCCTGCGGATCCTCTACGGCGACGCGAAGGTCTCCACGAACGGCCCGAAGAACGCGCGCAACTCGTGGACCTGCACGGGGTTCGAGGACAAGGTGCTGATCAACAAGTACCCGATCTGCCCCGAGGGCAGCAAGGTCAAGCGCATCCACGACTTCAACAGCTGCTGGGACGGCAAGAACACCGACAGCGCCAACCACCGCGACCACATCGTCGCGCCGAACCAGGACGGCAAGTGCCCCAAGGGGTTCAAGGCCGTGCCGCAGCTGCGGATCAGCCTGACCTACAACATCCCCCGTGACGTCCAGGTCGCCGGGCAGTACGCGGTCGACGCCTTCCCGCAGGAGGAGCACAACCCGTTCTCCGACCACGACGACTTCGCGAACGTGATGTCCGAGGAGATCATGAACCGACTGGTGCAGTGCGTGAACTCCGGTCGCCGGTGCAAGGAGTGACGATGATCCAGGCCAACTTCGCGTCCGGTGTGGACGAACTGCGCGCCGCGGGCGACGTGCGCCGCCTGCTCGACCGCCTCGCGGTGGCGCGCGAAGCCACCCTCGTGCACGGCGACCGCCCGGACCACCGCGTGTGGGTCGGCGTGCGCGGTGACCGCGGTGCGATGCTGTTCACCGACGTGATCACCGGCTCGTGGGCCAGCCTCGGCGAGGGCCCGCGCCGACGCCCCCGGTACGCCGGGGTCCGCTTCCCCACCCACTGCGAGATCCCGGTCGCCGACCTCGCGGTCGCGATCGAGGAGTTCCTCGCCACCGGACAGCGCCCGACGCTCGTCCCGTGGCAGCAGGTGAGGTGAGGAGGACGTCGTCCCCGACCCGCGCGGCGGCGGGTCGGGGACGGCGCTCGTGCGCGGACCGGGTTCAGCCGGCTTGCAACGCCAGGTACAGGTCCACCCGTTCGGTGAAGTCCGACAGGTCCACGCCCAGCAGGTCCTCGACCCGGCCGACCCGGTACCGCAGGGTGTTCACGTGGACGTGCAGGCGCGCGGCGGCGGTGGTCCACGAGCCGGAGCAGTCCAAGAACACCCGGAGCGTGCCGACGAGGTCCGAGCCGTGCTCGGCGTCGTAGTCGAGCACCGGGCCCAGGAGCCGGCGGCGCAGCGAGCGGCGCAGTTCCTCCGGCACGCCGGCCAGCAGCAGTTGGTGCAGGGCGATCTCCTCCCCCGCCACCACGCACGTCCGCCCGGTCCGCCGCTCGCCCAGCCGCCGGGCGTGCGACGCCTCCTCCGCCGCGCCGCGCAGCCCCGAGTGCCCGACCGGTGACGAGATCCCGACCAGCACCCTGGTCGAGCGCAGGCCCGGTTCCAGCGTCCGCAACGCCGACCGCACACCGTCCGCCCACGCCCCGGACGGCACCAGCGCGTACACCTCCCCGTCGACGGCGGACACCAGAAACGCCGACGTGACCGACGCCAGCACCTCCTCCACCAGCGCGACGGCCTGCTCCACCTGCCCGTCCGAGACCGAGGCGGCCAGCACCCGCAGCGGCGCGTCCGGGTCCCACCCGACCGCCGCGATCCGCGCCGCGAGGTCACCGCCCGCGAACACCTGCCGCAGCAGCGGCCCGGCCGCGCGGTTCTCGATCTCCCGCCCCTGCACGACCCGCGCCCGCTCCACGCCGACCAGGCTGGCCAGCTCGGTGGCCACCTCGTCCTGCGCGCGGTCGCCGGAGACCACCAGGATCCACGACGTCAGCCGCGAACCCCCGCGCGCGGACACCGGCAGCAAGGTCGTGCCGCGCACGACCCGGGGCAGCCGGTCGGCCAGCAGGTACTCCCGCACGAGCGCCGCCGCCTCCGGCAGCTCGGGCCCGGCGACGACGTGACCGGTGCACGACAGCACCCAGCAGGGCACGCCCAGTTCCGACGCGCCCGCCGCCACCAGTTCGGACAGCCCGCCGCCGTCGGCGACCACGGTCAGCAGCCGCCGGTGCCTGCCCAGCAGCGCGCCCGCGTCGCCGACCCGTTCGGCCGCCAGCTCCGACACCACCCGTTCGGTGATGGCCGCGAACGACAGGTCGACCGGCACCTCCAGCAGCGGAACGCCGTATTGTTCGCACGCCCGCACCAGCGCTTCGGGCAACTCGGCCGCGTCGGGCGAGCTGGCCGCCAACGCGGCGACTCCCGCCGCCGCCAGGGAAGCGACAAACTTTTCACAATCGGCGGCCGTCCGGTGCCACAACAGCCCGGAGAGCACCAGCTCGCCACCGGAGAGGTAGCGGGCCGGATCGGGCAGTTCGGTGCCGTAGAGCCTGGTCACGGGCCTGTCCAACGACTCGGCGCCGCTGACGAGGCGGAGCCGGAGCTCCGGCATCCCGAGCAGGCTCCGAACCAGCAACACAGGCGCCCCCTCCACGTCATCCGACCGGTTTACCTTCGTCCGATCGTGTTTGTAGGAAAGCACAAATCCACTCGTCGTAGGAGCCTGGGATTCATCCACACCGCTCTAGCCGATCACCGCCCCGGGTCTGTGTACTGGCTCACACACCGCGCACTCCACCCACCGAGGTAGCCGATGGATTTCCTCCGCCCCGACACACTCGCCGAAGCGCTGGCCCTCAAGGCGCAGCGCCCGGACGCCGTGCCCATCGCCGGCGGCACGGACGTGATGGTGGAGCTGAACTTCGACCACCGCCGCCCGGCCGCCCTGCTCGACCTGACCCGGATCGCCGAACTCCGCTCCTGGGACTCCGAGGGCGGCAACGGGGACGGCGGCACGGTGCGCATCGGCTCCGGGGTCCCGTACACGCGGATCATCGACGAGTTGGGCGACCGCCTGCCGGGGCTGGCGATGGCGTCCCGCACGGTCGGCTCGCCGCAGATCCGCAACCGGGGCACGGTCGGCGGCAACCTCGGCGCCGCGTCACCCGCCGGTGACACGCACCCCGTGCTGCTGGCCGGGGACGCCACCGTGGAGGCCGCCTCGACCAGGGGCACCCGGCTGATCCCGGCCACCGCGTTCTACCTGGGCGTGAAGCGCAACGCGCTGGAGCCGGACGAACTGATCACGGCGGTCCACGTGCCGGTCACGCGGGCACCGCAGCAGTTCGCCAAGGTCGGCACGCGCAACGCCATGGTGATCGCGGTGTGCTCGTTCGCGGTCGCCCTGCACCCGGCGCGGCAGCGGGTCGGGGCGGCGGTCGGCAGCGCCGCGCCCACGCCGCGCCGTGCGTCGGCGGCCGAGGAGTTCCTGTCCGCCGAGCTGACCGCCACCAACCAGTGGGATTCGCCGAAACCATTGCTGGACTCGGTGAAACGGCGGTTCGGCGAACTCGTGGCGGAGGCCGCGAGCCCCATCGACGACGTCCGCGGCTCGGCCGCGTACCGCAAGCACGCCCTCTCCGTGCTGGCCCGCCGCACGCTCGACTGGGCCTGGCGCGACTACTCCGAGAAGGTGGCCTGACCATGCGCGTGAACGTGACGGTGAACGGCGAGCCGAGGCAGGCCGACGACGTGTGGGAGGGCGAGAGCCTGCTGTTCCTGCTGCGCGAGCGGCTGGGTCTGCCCGGCTCGAAGAACGCGTGCGAGCAGGGCGAGTGCGGCTCGTGCACGGTGTACCTGGACAACACGCCGGTGTGCTCCTGCCTGGTGGCCGCGGGCCAGGTGCAGGACCGCGAGGTTCGGACGGTGGAAGGCCTGGCCGAGGGCGATCGGCTCGACCCGGTCCAGGAGGCGTTCGTGGAGGCGGGCGCGGTGCAGTGCGGGTTCTGCACGCCCGGTCTCGTGGTCGCCGCGCACGACCTGCTCGACCGGGTGCCGCGGCCGAGCGACCCGGAGATCCGCGAGGCCCTCGCCGGGAACCTGTGCCGCTGCACCGGGTACGAGAAGATCCTGGACGCCGTGCGCCTGGCCGCGACCCGCAAGGCGGACCCGGAGGCCGCGGCCCGATGACGCCGACCATCCTCGACGGTGTCGCGGTGGCCACGGTGGACGCCGCGGGCACCGAGCACGCGTTCGGCCACGTCGTCATCGAGAACGGCCGGATCACCGCGGTGGGCGCGGGCCAGGCGCCCAAGCCGACCGGCCCACACACGTGGGTCGACGGCAGTGGCTGCCTGGTCACGCCGGGCCTGGTCAACACCCACCACCACCTCTACCAGTGGGCCACCCGGGGCCTCGCCCAGGACGCCACGCTGTTCGAGTGGCTGACCACGCTGTACCCGGTGTGGGGCGGCCTGGACGCCGAGATCACGCACTCGGCGGCCTCCGCCGGGCTGGCGAGGCTCGCGACCACCGGGTGCACGACCGCCGCCGACCACCACTACGTCTACCCGCGCGACGGCGGCGACCAGTTCGCCGCCCTGGTCGAGGCGGGCAAGCGCGTCGGCCTCCGCCTGCACGCCATCCGCGGCTCGATGGACCGCGGCCGGTCGCACGGCGGCCTGCCGCCGGACAACCTGGTCGAGGACACCGAGGCCGCGCTCGTCGCCACCGAACAGGCCGTGAACGACCACCACGACCCGAGCCCGGACGCGCTGATCCGGGTGGCCGTCGGGCCGTGCTCGCCGTTCTCGGTCAGCGCCGAGCTGATGACCGGCGCGGCGCGGCTGGCCCGCGCCAAGGGCGTCCGGCTGCACACCCACCTCGCCGAGACGGTCGACGAGGAGGACCAGTGCCAGGCCGAGTACGGCTGCACGCCCACCGAGTACGCCGAACGCCTCGGCTGGCTCGGTGACGACGTGTGGCTCGCGCACACCGTGCACCTGTCGCCCGACGCGGTGAAGCGGCTGGGCGCGACCGGCACCGGCAGCGCCCACTGCCCCACCTCCAACGGCCGGCTCGGCACCGGCATCGCCCCCGTCCGCGACCTGCTCGACGCCGGCGCCCCGGTCGGCCTCGGCGTGGACGGCGCGGCGTCCAACGAGTCCGGCGGGATGGTCGAGGAGCTGCACCAGGCCCTGTTGCAGGCCAGGCAGCGCGGCGGCCCCAAGGCCTTGGACGTCCGCCAAGCGCTGTGGCTGGGCACCATGGGCGGCGCGCGCTGCCTCGGGCGCGACCGGGAGCTCGGCTCGATCGAACCCGGCAAGCTCGCCGACCTGGCCGTGTGGCGGCTCGACGGTCTCGACCACGCGGGCATCGACGACCCGGTCGCCGCCCTGGTGCTCGGACCGCTGCCGAAGCTGAAGCTCCTGCTGGTGGGCGGCCGGACCGTGGTGGACGACGGCGAGCTGCGCACCGCCTCCGAAACCGATCTCGCGCGCGACCTGCGCGCCGCCGCCGAGCGACTGAAGGGGACGCGATGAGCCTCACCCCCGCCGAACTGACCTCCGCCGTGACCGGCGGCATCGGCTCCAGCCCGCAGCGGCCCGACGGGAGCCTCAAGGTGCGGGGCGAGTTCGCCTACGCCTCGGACCTGTGGCACGAGGACATGATCTGGGGCGCGACCCTGCGCAGCCCGCACCCGTACGCGCGGATCCTCTCGATCGACCTGACCGAGGCGCTCAAGGTGCCCGGTGTGCACGCCGTGCTCACGCACGAGGACGTGCCGGGCCGGAACCGGTACGGGTTGGAGCACAAGGACCAGCCGGTGCTCGCCGAGGACGTCGTCCGCTACCAGGGCGAACCGGTCGCCCTGGTCGGCGCGGACCACCCGGAGACCGCGCAGCGCGCCATGAAGCGCATCAAGGTGGAGTACGAGGTGCTCACCCCCGTCGTGGACATGGAGACGGCGATCGACGACACGCCGCTGCACCCCGGAGGCAACCTCGTGCGGCACGTGCCCGTGCGGCGGGGCGACCAGCACGCGCGGGCCGAGGTCGTGGTCACCGGCCGGTACGAGGTCGGCATGCAGGACCAGGCGTTCCTCGGACCCGAGTCCGGGCTCGCCGTGCCCGACGAGGAGGGCGGCGTCGACCTCTACATCGCCACCCAGTGGCTGCACGTCGACCAGGGCCAGGTCGCGGCGGCCCTCGGCCTGCCGCTGGAGCAGGTGCGGCTGACGCTGTCCGGCGTCGGCGGCGCGTTCGGCGGGCGCGAGGACCTGTCCATGCAGGTGCACGCGTGCCTGCTGGCGCTGCGCACCGGCAAGCCGACCAAGATGGTCTACAACCGCGAGGAGTCGTTCTACGGCCACGTGCACCGGCACCCGGCGGTGCTGCACTACGAGCACGGCGCCGACCGCACCGGCAAGCTCGTGTACGTCAAGGCCCGGATCCACCTCGACGGCGGCGCGTACGCCTCCAGCACCTCCGCCGTGGTGGCGAACGCGGCGACGCTCGGCGTCGGGCCCTACGACGTGGACAACGTGACGGTCGACTGCTGGGGCGTCTACACGAACAACCCGCCGTGCGGCGCGATGCGCGGGTTCGGCGCGGTGCAGTCCGCTTTCGCCTACGAGTCCCAGATGGACAAGCTCGCCGAGGCGCTCGGCATGGACCCGGTCGACGTGCGGATCGTCAACGCGATGAGCGAGGGCTCGGTCATGCCGACCGGTCAGGTGGTCGACTCGGCCGCGCCCGTCGCGCAGTTGCTGAAGCTGGTGAAGGACAAGCCCATGCCACCGCAGGCGACCGCGGTCGACCTGCGCGACATGCCCGGCGGCGTCTCCAACACCACCCACGGCGAAGGCGTGGTGCGCGGCGTGGGGTACGCCGTGGGCATCAAGAACATCTGCTTCTCCGAGGGCTACGACGACTACTCCACCGCCCGCGTCCGGCTGCAGGTCATCAACGGCGAACCGGCCGCGCTCGCGCACACGGCGGCGGCCGAGGTCGGCCAGGGCCTGGTGACGATCATGCAGCAGATCGTGCGCACGGAGCTGGGCGTGCAGCGGGTGACGATCCTGCCGATGGACACCACCATCGGCAACGGCGGCTCCACCTCCGCGTCCCGCCAGACCTACGTGACCGGCGGCGCGGTGAAGGCCGCGTGCGCTGCCGTGCGGGAGAAGCTGACCAAGCTCGCCGGTGGCCGCGACCCGTCCACCGTGGACCTCGTCGAACTGCTGGGCGACGACGTGATCGACGAGACGGTGGAGTGGCGGCACCGCGCCACCGAGCCCATCGACCCGGAGACCGGGCAGGGCAACGCCCACGTGCAGTACGGGTTCGCCGCGCACCGCGCCGTGGTGGACGTGGACGTGGAGCTCGGCCTGGTGAAGGTGGTCGAGCTCGACTGCGCGCAGGACGTCGGCAAGGCGCTCAACCCGCAGGCCGTGCTCGGCCAGATCCAGGGCGGGTCGGCGCAGGGCCTCGGCCTCGCGGTGATGGAGGAGATCCAGACCCAGGGCGGCAAGCTGCGCAACCCGTCGTTCACCGACTACCTCATCCCGACCGTGCTCGACATGCCGCCGATGAGCATCGACGTGCTGGAACTCGCCGACCCGAACGCGCCGTACGGTGTGCGGGGCGTCGGCGAGCCGCCCACCATCTCGTCCACCCCGGCCATCGTCGCGGCCATCCGCGCCGCCACCGGCCTCGCCCTGACCCGCGTGCCCGTGCGACCGGAGCACATCACCGGCACCTGACCCCCGCACAGGCCCCCGCACCGAACCGCGCACCCGCCACGGCCGCCGTGGCGCGCTCGCGCACGCCCTGAGGAGCACCCCATGACCACGTCCGTGTCCCCCGACCACGCCTGGCTGCGTGAGTCGATCGACCTCGCCACCCGCAACGTCGCCGCGGGCGGCGGCCCGTTCGGCGCGGTGATCATCCGGGCCGGCGAGGTGATCGCGACCGGCACCAACCAGGTCACCACGACGCTCGACCCGACCGCGCACGCCGAGGTGGTCGCCATCCGGGCGGCGTGCCGGGTCGTCGGCGACTTCCGGCTCACCGGCTGCGTGCTCGTGTCCTCCTGCGAGCCGTGCCCGCTGTGCCTGTCCGCGGCGCTGTGGGCGCGGGTGGACCGGGTCGTCTACGCCGCGGACCGGCACGACGCCGCCGCGGCCGGCTTCGACGACCGCGAGTTCTACGAGCTGTTCGGCCGCCCGCGCGAGACGTGGAGCCTGCCGGTGCACCAGGTCTCCACGGGCGAGGACACCGCGCCGTTCACCGCGTGGCTGTCCCGGACCGACCGCGTCGACTACTAGCCGGAGGAAACCCGGAAGGCGGAACCGGAGCAGGCGGCGGATCCCGGCGCGGCCACGAGCCGCTGGTGCTGACCGGAGCACCGAGAACACCGACCCGAACGCGTTCGGCGGGGCCGTGCTCGACGGCCTCGCCCGGCCGAACGCGCCCACCGGCATGGGAAGGACGTCATGACCCGGATCACCGATGGCATCCCCACGCGGACCACCCGACTCGACCGGTTCTTCCGCGTCAGTGCGCGCGGCAGCACCATCGGCCGGGAAGTGCGCGGCGGTATCACCACCTTCGTGGCGATGTCGTACATCGTCCTGCTCAACCCGCTGATCCTGGGCGCCTCGGCCGACATCACCGGCGCCCGCCTCACCGTCGAACAGGTCACGACGGCGACCGCGCTGGCCGCGGGCGTGATGACGATCCTCATGGGTGTCGTCGGCAACGCGCCGCTGGCGCTGGCCGCGGGCCTCGGGGTGAACGGCGTGGTGGCCTTCCAGCTCGCGCCGACCATGACCTGGGCGCAGGCGTTCGGGCTCGTGGTGCTGGAGGGCCTGTGCATCGTCGTGCTGGCCGCGTCCGGGGTGCGGGAACGGATCATCAACGCCATCCCCGCGCCGCTCAAGACCGCCATCACCATCGGCATCGGCCTCTACATCGCGCTGGTCGGCCTGGTCAGCGCCGGGTTCGTGACCCGGACGCCGGACGCGGCCGGCTCCACCGTGCCGGTCCGGATGGGGCTGGACGGCCACCTGGTCGGCTGGCCGATCGCGGTGTTCTGCCTCGGCCTGCTGCTGATGATCGTGCTGATGGCACGCGGGGTGCCCGGCGCGGTGCTGATCAGCATCGCGGTGGCCACCGTGCTGGCCGTGGTCGTGAACGCGGTGTTCGACGTGCCCGGGTGGGGCCTGGTGACGCCCGACGTGCCGGACTCGGTGGTGGCCGCGCCGGACTTCGGGCTGTTCGGCGAGGTGGACCTGTTCGGCGGGTTCGCCTCGGCGGGCGCGATCACCGCGACGGTGTTCCTCTTCACGCTGGTGCTGTCCGGGTTCTTCGACGCCATGGGCACCATCACGTCCGTGTCCGACGAGGCCGGGCTCACCCGGGACGGCAAGGTGCCGGGCATGGGTCGGATCCTGCTGGTCGACGGGTTCGGCGCGGTCGCGGGCGGGGTCACCGGGTCGTCGCCCAACACGGTGTTCCTCGAATCGGCCGCGGGCGTCGGCGAAGGGGCCCGGACCGGTCTGGCGAGCGTGGTGACCGGGGCGATGCTCGCCGCCACCCTGCTCTTCACCCCGCTCGCGGCGGTGGTGCCCGCGCAGGCCGCCGCACCGGCACTCGTGGTGATCGGCGGTCTGATGATGGCGCAGTGCCGGCGGATCCCCTGGGACGACGCGGATTACACGATCCCGGTGTTCCTCACCGCGGCCGTGATCCCGTTCACCTACTCGATCACCAACGGCATCGGCGCGGGCCTCGTGTCGTACGTGGTGATCAAGACCTGCAAGGGCCAGTGGCGCTCGGTCGGCTGGCTGATGACCGTGATCGCGGTGCTGTTCGTCCTGTACTTCGGGGTCGAGGGGTTCACCGCCGTCCTGCGTTAGGGAGGGTGGGGTGCGCTTGTCGGCCGCTTCGGTGCCGGCGTGGACCGGGCCGCTCGCGGTCGATCTCACGGTCGAAGGGCGTCCGGTGGTGTCGTCGTGGTCGTTGGCCATGGGCCCAGGTTCGGTGCGATTCCCGACCTTCGCAGCAACTTCTTCCTCGGTTGTGGACAACTCCCTTGTGGAGTAACGGGGAACGGCTCCGCGAGCGCTGGTGCTCCGCGCCGTCGACCGCGCTCGATCGCGGCTCTACCACGAAGTTCCTGGAGTACCACGTCTTGGTGCGCGATGCCCGACCTGTCTTCGCGACTGTGGACAAGTGCCCGGCAACTGGACCTACTCCCCGATCCGCAAGGAGGCCCACGATGGCGTTGATCTTCCTCAACGGCGGCGGCATGCGCGGCGGCCCGCTGCACCACCAGTTGCAGGGGACGCCGCTGCTGTGCGTGGCGCGCAGTGCCCCCAGGTACCGCTACTTCTCCGTGGGCGACCGGTTCCCCGCGATGCACGCCTCCGGTTCGGGCCGCGTGGTGGGCGAGCTGTACGACGTGCCGCTGACCGTGCTGCGCGACCACCTGCTGCCCGCCGAGCCGCCGGAGCTGGAGCTCGGCGTGATCGAGCTGGCGGACGGCAGCGCCGCGCTGGCCACCGTGCTGCGGGACGCCTGCCTCGACAGCCCGGAGCTGACGGACATCACCCGGATCGGCGACTGGCGGGCCTACCTGGCCCCGGGTCAGGCGCCCAGCAGTCCCCGCTCGTAGGCCACCGCGACGGCGGCGGCGCGGTCCTTCACGCCCAGCTTGGCGTAGACGTGCACCAGGTGCGTCTTCACGGTCGCCTCGCTGATGAAGAGCTTCGCCGCCGCTTCGCGGTTCGTGCACCCGCGCGCGATCAGCCCGAGCACCTCCACCTCGCGGTCGCTCAACGGCTCCGCCATCGGCTGCCGCACCTGGCCCACGAGCCGGGTCGCCACGGACGGCGACAGCACCGCCTCTCCCCTGGCCGCCGAACGCACCGCCCGGAACAGCTCGTCACGCGGGGTGTCCTTCAGCAGGTACCCCGTGGCGCCGGCCTTGATCGCGGGCAGCACGTCACTGTCCGTGTCGTACGTCGTCAGCACCAGCACCTTCGTCGGACAGCCGCGCAGCCGCTCTATGGCCGTGACGCCGTCCACGCCGGGCATCCGCAGGTCCATCAGCACGACGTCCGGCCGCAGTGCCCGCACCACGGTGACCGCCTCCGCGCCGTCCGCCGCCTCGCCCACCACGTCCACGTCACCGGCGCTCGCGAGCATCCCGCGCAGCCCGTCGCGCACGACGGGGTGGTCGTCCACGATCACCACGCGGATCACGGCGCCACCTCGGCGGGGATCGCGGGCACCGACGCGGACACCGCCGTGCCGCCGCCCGGCTCGGACTCCACCACCAGCGCGCCCGCCAGGCGTGACACCCGCTGGCGCATGCCGACCAGCCCGAACCCGTCCGTCCTCGCCTCCGGGTCGAACCCCGCGCCGTCGTCCCGCACGTCCAACGTCACCACGTCCTCCATGTACGACAACGTCAGCCCGACCCGCGACGCGCGCGCGTGCTTGGCGACGTTCGACAAGGCCTCCTGCGCGGCGCGCAGCAACGTCACCTCAACCTCGGGGTGCAGGGGCCGTGCCGCGCCCGTCGTGCTGATCGACGCCGCCACGCCCGTCTGGTCCGTCCACCCCGCCGCGACCTCGGCCAGCGCGTCCGGCAGGTTCGCGTCCACCAGCGCGGGCGGGCGCAGGGCGTGCACCGAGCGACGGGCCTCGGCCAGGTTCTCCCGCGCCAGCCGCAACGCCGTCTCGACGTGCCGCGGCGGGTCCTCGTCCGCCTGGAGCTGCGTGATGATGCCGGCGAAGCCCTGGGCGAGGGTGTCGTGGATCTCCCGCGCCAGCCGCTGCCGCTCGTCCAGCACGCCCGCCTCGTGGGCCTGGATCAGCAGCTGGGCGTGCAGGCCGGCGTTCTCCTTCATCATCGCCGCCATCTCGGCGACCAGCTCCTTGCGGCGCCGGGACTGCTCGGAGGTGATGTGGCCGAACGCGGTGAACGTGCAGGCGATGACGACGATGAACACCACGATGAACAGGTACACCACGATCGGCCCGAGCTCCGCCGGCGGGAAGCCGCCGTACAGCGACGTCGCCGCGAGGACACCGGTGGCCGACACCCCGACGAGCTTCCACCGGCCGGGCAGCACGTCGATGGCGTAGATGTACCCGGCGAAGGAGAAGAAGCCGAACATCGGGTCGCGCAGCCCCAGCAACGCGTACGAGACCAGGATCCCGACGAAGAACAGCGCCATCAGGCCGGTCCGGGAGCGCCAGCCCGGGTGCAGGGTGTGCCACCACAGCATCCACAGGCCGGTCGCCGCCGCGATCCCCACGTTGACCGCCGTGGTCGAGCCGGAGTCCGTCCCGACCACCAGGTACATGCCGGTCGTCAGCACGAGCACGAAGTACGGGATGACGTGCCCGGCGACGTCCAGCCGCCGTTCCCACGCGTCCAGCACGTCCATCGCGCGCAACTCCTACTCCCAGCGGAACGACTTCGCCGCGACGGTACCCGCCACCACCGTGACCAGCGTCAGCACGCCGAGGTGGACGGGGTCCGGGGCGGCGCCCAGCCACGACTGCTGCAACGCCTCGACGCCCGGCGGCAGGTACGCGCCGATGACGTTGAGGAAGTCCGGCAGCAGGAACCGGGGCAGGTACACGCCGCCGAAGAACATGACCAGCATGAACACGACGGTCGCCCACCCGCCGGCGGACCGCGCGCTCGGCGCCCAGGCCGCGACCAGCAGGCCGATGGCCGACAGCGACAGCATGCCCAGCAGGAACGTCACCAGGAACCAGAGCGGGTGGTGCGGCAGGTCGATGTCGAACACCGCCCGGGCCACGACCACGAGCAGCACGATCGCGATCACGCCCGCGACCAGGTTGACGAGCACCTGCGCCACCAGCAGGCGCGCCGGGTGGACCGGGGTGGTGGAGAAGCGGCGCAGCACGCCCTTCTCGCGGTAGGTGGCGACCGTGGCGGGCAGCTTGTTCAGGCCGAGGAACGCCAGCGTGGTCACGACCAGCGACGACATGAAGGCGTCGATGAACCGCTGGTTGCCGAAGTTCGGGTCGGGGGTGCGCAGCGCGGGGATCGCGCCGAGCACCAGGAGCAGGATGGTGGGGAAGAGAACCGCGAACACGACCATGCTCGGCTCGCGCAGGAACAGCTTCCACTCGGTGTTGACGATCTTCAGCATTCTGCTACTCCGTGAGCGCGCGGCCGGTGAGGCGGATGAAGGCGTCGTCCAGGCCGGCCTGCTCGATGCGCAGGTCGGCGGCGACGATCTGGTTGCGGGCGAGGACGGACGTGACGGCGTGCAGCAGGTTGCCCGTGCCGGTCACGACGAGCTGCGGACCGTGCTGCTCGACGTCCGAGACCTCGGGCAGCTCTTCGAGCAGCTTCACGTCCAGCGGCGCGGTCGGCCGGAACCGAACCCGCTGCTCACCGTCCACGCGGGACACGAGCCCGGCGGGGCTGTCGACCGCGACGAGCTTGCCCGCGTCGATCACCGCGATCCGGTCGCACAGCCGCTCGGCCTCTTCCATGAAGTGGGTGACCAGGACGACCGTGACGCCGGCGTCGCGGACCTGCTCGACCAGGCTCCACGTGTCGCGGCGCGCCTGCGGGTCCAGGCCCGTGGTGAGCTCGTCCAGCACGGCGACCTTGGGCTTGCCGATCAGCGCCAGCGCGATGGAGACGCGCTGCTTCTGGCCGCCGGAGAGCTTGCGGTACTCGGTCTTGGCGCGGTCGGCCAGGCCCAGGCGTGCCAGCAGCTCCCGCCAGTCGGCCGGGTCGCGGTAGAACGACGCGTACAGGTCCAGGGCCTCGCCGACCCGGATGCGGTCGGGCAGCTCGCTCTGCTGGAGCTGGACGCCGAGTCGCGTGCGCAACTCCGCCCGGTCACGTCGCGGGTCCAGCCCGTCGACCCGGATCGTGCCGCCGTCCGGGGAGCGCAAACCCTCCATGCACTCGACGGTCGTGGTCTTCCCGGCCCCGTTCGGGCCGAGGATCCCGAAGATCTCCCCTTCGTCGACGGAGAACGAGACACCGTCCACCGCGACCTTCCGGTCGTAGGTCTTGACGAGGTCGACCACCTCGATGATTGCCATGCCACCAGCGTCGTCGCCGGGGCGTTCGACCGGATCACACGGCGGGCCACACCTCGCATCAACCGATCGGTTGATCTTCCCGTAGACCACCCTGATCCACCCTCAGGGACGCACCCTGAGCGTTGAGCCCGGGGGTCCGAGACAGGGGTCAGGGGTGGAGGCCGTGGAGGACCTGGGTGACGAGGGCCGTGACGACCTGGTCGTTGTGGGCGGTGTCGCCGGGGCGGAGGGTGCGGGAGGCGGCCTCGACGGCGCCGTGGACCAGGACGGCCCGCAACCCCGGTGAGGGGATGCCGGCCTCGGCGAGGACGTCCGCCAAGGGGGCGAGCAGCTTGTCGTGCTCGGCGCGGATCGCGCTGCGGGCGGCGTCGGGCAGCGCGTGGGCGGAGAGGGCGACGACCGCGCCGTGGCGACCGTCGGCGATGATCTCCAGCTCGGTGCGGAGGTAGGCCTCGACCTTGGCCTCGAGCCCGTGGGCCGAGCGCACCGCCTCGGCCAGCCTGCGGCCCCACTCGGGCAGCTCGTCGGACACGATCGCGGCGACCAGCTCCTCGCGGGAGCGGAAGTACTCGTACAGGCTCGGCCGCGACAGACCGACGCGACGGGCCAGCGACGCGAGGGTCAGCGCGTCCGCGCCCTCCGACGCGACGATGTCGCGCCCCGCGTCCAGCAGGGCCCGCAGCCGGTTCGCGCGGTGCTCCGCGAGCGTGTCGGCGCTGATCCTGGGCACTCGCCCGATCCTAGCCCTTGCCTTGCCTACGCACCGTTGGAATAGTTCCCTACGCAGCGTCGGGAACCACGGAGGTGCCGGGTGTTCATCGCGACCAACCGCTTGTTCGTCCCCGCCGAACGCGCCGAGGAGTTCGAGGCGCACTTCCGGAGCTCCATGCGCGAGCACCTGCCCGGCGTGCCGGGCCTGCGTCGCAGCACGCTGCTGCGCCCCACGCGCCCCGACCAGCCGTACGTGTCGGTCAACGAGTTCGACACCGAGGACGACTTCCGCGCCTGGGTCGCGTCGGACTCCTTCAAGGAGGCGCACCGGCGCAACGCCGGCATCGCCCGCCACGTGACGGGCAACGCGGCGGAGACCTTCCGACCGTCGGAAGACCTGCTGCTCAGCCCGTGACCGCGGTCAGGGGATCGTGATCGCCCTCATCCGCTCGATCTCGTCGGTCTGGGTGACGGAGACGTCGTTGGCCATCTCCTCGACCCGCACGTCGCTGCCCGAGGACAGCACCTCGACCGCCATCCGCACGGCGCCCTCGTGGTGGGCGATCATCAACTGGAGGAAGAGCCGGTCGAAGTCCGCGCCACGGGCGGCCTTCAGGGCGGCCAGCTGCTCGTCGGTCGCCATGCCGGGCATCGAGCCGTGGTCGACCTCCGGCAGGTCGGCGGTGTGGCCGTGCGCGGGCGCGCTCTCCGCGTACTGCCGCTGCCACTGCTCCATCGCCGCGATCTCGGGGCCCTGCGTGTCGTGGATCCGCGACGCCAGGCCGCGCACCGTCTCGTGCTGCGCGCGTTCCGGCGCCAGCGCGGTCATCTCCAGCGCCTGCTTGTGGTGGACGATCATGCCGGCGACGTACTTCAGGTCCGCCTCGCTCGGCGCGACCCACCGATCCGTGCCGAAATCCTCCGGGGCCAGGGTTTTCGCTTGCTCGCCCGGCCCTTGCGGCGCAATGATCGGAGCTTGGTCGTCCGACTGGGACGTACAGCCCGCGAGGACGGCCACCAACACCGCGACGAACACCATCCGCATCCCGCTACCCCCTAGAACCTCCGGTCGGCCGTCAACGTACCCGGCCGTTCCACCGGCCGGAAGCGGAGAAAGTTTCCGACGATCGGGTCTGGTCCTTAGCCATGCGAAGGGGTGATACTGCGGGCCCTGCAGTGGGTTGGAAGGGGAACCTGAAGTGGAAGTACGCGATTTGACCCGCCGGCGCAGAACGCCGGCCGCGGTCTTGGGGGCGTTCGCGCTGAGCCTGTCGGTCGTGGCCTGGGCGCCTCAGGCGACCGCCGCGCCGGACGACGCCGACCTGGCCGGACTGTCCGAGACCCAGCTGTCGAGCCAGGAGCAGCCGGCCACCGGCATCCCCGGCGTCGACGAGATCCGCAACAGCCGCAACGTCAAGCACCTGGCGAACCTGCCGAAGCCGGCCCCGTTCACCGCCTCGTCCACGTGGTCCGACCTGGCGTTCCAGAACGGCTACGCGTTCGACGGCAACTACGACGGCTTCGTCATCTACGACGTGCGCCAGCCGCACAAGCCGTCCATCGTGAGCACGGTCTGGTGCCCGGGCTCGCAGAACGACATCTCGGTCAAGGACAACCTGCTCTTCCTGTCCACGGACTCGTCGCGCAGCGACAACTCCTGCGCCAGCACGCCGCTCTCCGCGACCAACAAGGACGCGTGGGAGGGCATCAAGATCTTCGACATCAGCGACAAGAAGAACCCGAAGTACGTCGCCGCGGTCGAGACCAAGTGCGGTTCGCACACGCACACGCTGGTGCCGGACAAGAAGGGCAAGAACGCCTACCTGTACGTCTCGTCGTACGGCCCCAACGACACCTTCCCCGACTGCAAGACGCCGCACGACCTGATCAGCATCGTCAAGGTGCCGCTGAAGGACCCGGCGTCGGCCTCCGTGCTGTCGGAGACCGTGCTGTTCCCGGACGGCGGCAACCCCGGCCGTGACGGCACCATCGAGGACGGCTACGTCCGCGCCACCTCGGGCTGCCACGACATCACCGTGTACCCGTCGAAGGACCTCGCGGCCGGCGCCTGCATGGGCGACGGCGTGCTGTGGGACATCTCCGACCGGGAGAAGCCCCGCGAGATCAGCCGCGTCCAGGACAACGTGAACTTCGCGTTCTGGCACTCGGCCACCTTCAACAACGAGGGCACCAAGGTCGTCTTCACCGACGAGCTCGGTGGCGGCGGCGCGCCGACCTGCAACGAGAAGATCGGCCCGACCCGCGGCGCGGACGGCATCTACGACATCACCGGTCGCGGTGACGATCGCGAGCTGGAGTTCCGCTCGTACTACAAGATCTCCCGGACCCAGGGCGACACGGAGAACTGCGTGGCGCACAACGGTTCGCTGATCCCGGTCCAGGGCCGCGACATCATGGTCCAGGCGTGGTACCAGGGCGGCATCTCGATCTGGGACTTCACCGACTCCCGCAACCCCAAGGAGATCGGCTGGTTCGAGCGCGGTCCGCTGCCCAACGGCGCGGGCGGCGGCTCGTGGTCGGCGTACTACTACAACGGCTACATCTTCTCGTCCGACATGGCCAAGGGCTTCGACGTCCTCGACATCCGCGACCCGCGGACGGCGACGGCGAAGCTCGTCCGGGTCGGCGAGTTGAACGTGCAGACGCAGGGCTCCTACCGGGACCTGTTCCCGCGCTAGCCCGGACGGTCCGACCGTCGTGACACCAGGAGGGCCCCGCGCGCCCCCGGCGGGCGCGTCGGACACCCCGCGGGGCGCCCCCAGCAAATAACCCCCATATAAGCAACATACAAAACCGCAATCACGGCG
>NZ_JBEOVG010000058.1:0-57110 GCF_040295345.1 Actinosynnema sp. NPDC002837 | reverse complement strand
TCCCCCGCCGCCCGGCCGGGGGCGGCCGGGGGGGCGGGGGGGCCCCCCGCCCCCGCCCCCCCCCGCCCGGCGGGGGGGCGGGCAGGACGCCCGCGGGGGGGGGGCCGGGGCCGCGCCCCCGCGCCCGGTCCGCACGTCCCGCACTCCGGCACCGCCGCCGCGGCGCCACCCGACAAGGCTTGGAGACTGTGTTGGACCACCAGGATGTAGAACTGCTCGCGATCGGAGCGGGCCCGGCGAACCTGGCCCTCGCCGTCGCGCTGGAGGAGCTGTCCCCCGACCTCGCCGCACGCGCGCTCGTCGTGGAGCAGCACGACGACATCGTGTGGCAGCGCGGGATGCTGCTGCCCTGGTCGCGCAGCCAGGTGTCCTTCCTCAAGGACCTGGTGACGCTGCGGAACCCGACCAGCCCGTACTCGTTCGTCAACTACCTGCACTCGACGGGCCGCCTCGACGAGTTCATCAACCTCGGCACCTTCACGCCCTACCGCCTGGAGATCTCGGGCTACCTGGCGTGGGTGGCGCGGTCGTTGACGAAGGTCCGGCTCCAGCACGGACGGCGCGCGGTCGCCGTCGAGCCGCAGCACGGCGAGACCGGTTCGGTCGACCGGTGGCTGGTGCGGTTCGCCGACGGCAGCACGGTGTCGTGCGCGACGCTGGTCATCGGCGTCGGCCGCGACCCGCACCTGCCGACGGAGTTCGCGGCGCTGCCCAGGGAACGCGTGGTGCACAGCACCGAGTTCGTGACCCGGATCGGCGCGCTCGACCCGCAGGGCGAGCACCGCATCGTCGTGATCGGCGGCGCGCAGAGCGCGGCGGAGATGCTGTGGTCGGCGCACGAGACCTTCCCGCGCGCCAAGGTGACGATGGTGATGCGCTCGATCGGCCTCAACGGCTACGAGAGCAGCAAGTTCACCAACGAGCTGTTCTACCCGTCGTTCGTGGACAAGTTCAACGAGGCGCAGCCCGACGCGCGGACGCAGCTGCTGCGCGAGATGCACCGCACCAACTACGCGGGCCTCTCGCCGGCCATGCTGGACAACCTCTACCACACGATGTACCTGGAGAAGCTGACCGGCACCCAGCGGCTGTCGATGGTGACGATGGCCGAGGTCGTCGACTCCGCGCTGGTGGACGACGAGGTCGTGCTGACGCTGCTGGACCGCCGCACGGGCGAGCGCAGCGAGCTGCGCTGCGACCGGGTGATGCTCGGCACCGGCTTCGACAAGCGGATGCCGACCCTGGTGCGCTCGATGGCCGCCGAGGTCGGCCAGGAGGACTTCACCGTCACCCGCAACTACCGCCTCCAGCTGCCCGAGGCCGTGTCCGCCCGGGTGTACCTGCAGGGCGTGAACGAGGCCACGCACGGCATCGCGGACTCGTTGATCAGCGTCCTGGCGATCCGGGCCGCGGAGATCGTCGCCGACCTCGCCGACACCGGCGAGGACACCGTGCCCGTGGTGCCGCAGCGCGTCACCGAGCTGTTCGCCGAAGCACCCCAACCCGCCTGACCCGAGAGGAGCCGTCACCATGATGGAAATCCGCCCCCTGGACCGGGACAACCTGAAACTCGACAACGGCCTGGTCGCCCAGCGCCTGATGCCGTGGGACCTGGTCAACGCGCCGTTCGAGGGCTCCTGGTGCGTCGTGCGCCCCGGCGCCGAGTCGGGCGCCCACGGCCACCACGAGTACGAGATCTGGGTCGCCATGACCGGCGAGGCCGAGATCATCACGCAAGCGGGCGCCACGCCGTTCAAGGCCGGTGACGTCGTGCACTTCACGCCGCACGAGAAGCACCAGGTCGTCAACAAGGGCGCGGAGGACTTCCAGTTCTACGCGATCTGGTGGGACGCCGAGCTGGCCGGGAAGTTCGCCGCCCGCCACGAGGGAGCCGCCTCGTGACGACCCGTTCCCGACCGGCGATCGTCGTCGCCGCGACGCCCACGTCGAACGGCGACCTGCACGTCGGTCACATGTCGGGCCCGTACCTGGGCGGCGACGTGTACGCGCGCTACCTGCGCGCCACCGGTCGACAGGTGCTCTACACGACGTGCACCGACGACAGCCAGAGCTACGTGGTGTCCACCGCGCACCGCCGCGGCCTGGCGCCCGACGAGCTGGTGCGCACGTCGATGGCGAAGATCGAGCGGTCGCTGGACGCGATGGGCACGCTGATGCCCGGCCTGCCGCCGATCGACGACCGGTACCGCGCCACGGTGCTGGACTTCCTCAAGGAGCTGCACGCCGCCGGCCGGTTCCACCTCCGCAAGGTGCAGCTGCCCTACGCGCGCAACGCGGGCGCGTTCCTCTACGACGGCCTCGTCACCGGCACCTGTCCGTCGTGCCTGGCCGGCAGCTGCGGCGGCGCGTGCGAGAACTGCGGCCACCCGAACAACTTCGACGAGCTGCTCGACCCGAAGTACACCATCGACCCGAGCGACACCGTGGTGTACCGGGAGTGCGAGATCCTCGTGCTGCCGATGGAGGACTACCGCGAGCGGCTCACGTCCTACTACGCGGCGCGCACGCCCCGCTGGCGGCCGCACGCCCGGCAGCTGATCGGCGAGCTGCTGTCCAAGCCGCTGCCGGACATCCCGGTGACGATCCCCGGCACGTGGGGCATCGCCGCGCCGTTCCCGGAGACACCGGGCCAGATCGTCTACCCGTGGGTCGAGGCGATGCCCGCCTCGATGTACGCCACGTGGTGGACGGCGACGCAGCTGGGCCGTCCCACCGCGGGGGTCGACGAGCTCTGGCGCGCGGGCCACGACGCGGAGCTCGTGTACTTCCACGGCTTCGACAACGTCTACCACTGGGGCCTGGTCGACCTGGTGATGCTGCTCGCGCACGGCGACAAGTACACGACGCCGGAGTCCAACGTCTGCAACGAGTTCTACGACCTGGACGGCGAGAAGTTCTCCACCAGCCGCAACCACCTGATCTGGAGCGCGGACCTGCTGGCGGAGGTGCCGCGCGACCTGGTGCGGTTCTACCTGGCGCTGACCGGTCCGGAGTTCCAGCGGGCGAACTTCACCCGCGACGCGCTGCACTCGACGACCACGCGCCGGCTGATCACGCCGTGGAACGAGCTGGCCGAGGCCATCGCGCTGGCCATGGTGGGCGTGGACGGCACCCGTCCGCTGCCCACCACCGAGGCCGGGCGCTGGCGCGCGGCGACCGTGCTCAAGCGGTTCCGGCTGTGCTACGACCTGCCCGGGTTCAGCATGGGCCGCGCCGCGGAGACGATCGTGACGCAGCTCGGGCGGCTGCGGTCGCTGGCCGACGCGGTGGACCACCGCCGCAACGGCAAGGCGCCGACGCAGCCCGGCGACCTGCTGCTGGAAGCGCGCACGCTGCTCGCGTGCGCCGCGCCGATCCTGGTCGACGTGGCGGCCGACGTGTCCGCGCAGGGCGTCGACCTGGCCATCAGCGACGACATGCCGGCCGAGATCCGGCCGTTCCGGTTCCCGTCGCTGCCCGGCACGCACGCGCGGGCCGAGCAGCACGCGGCCCTCGACGGCGTGAGCTAGTGCCGTGACCGGCGACCTTCGCCGCGCCTTCAGGGCGCTCGGCGGGGCGCCTCACGGCACCGGCCCCACACCCACAGCCAACCAGGATGAGGAACGCGGGGCCGGCACCGCGATCCACCCGTCCGACCGTCGGAATCCGGGGCGAAGGCCGCCGGCCGCGGCACTAGGAGGCGACCCACCGTGAAGCTGCTGACCATCGAGACCCGCCAGTACCTCGAGTACTACCACTCGCGCTACCGGCAGGTGCAGGACCTGGGCGTGGACCTGTACGTGCTCAACGGCGAGGGCACCGAGGACTTCTGGCCCGCCGACCGCTACCGCCTGGTGGGGTCGAAGAACATCGACGAGATGATCGCCACCGCCAAGCAGTGGCACGCCACCGAGTCGTTCGACGGCGTGATCACGTTCTCCGAGGCGGCCGTGGTGGCGGTCGCGGCGATCGCCGAGGCCCTCGGGCTGCCCGGCATCGGCGTCGAGGCGGCGCTGAACAGCCGCAACAAGTACCTGATGCGGCAGGCGCACGAGAAGGCCGGCGCGCCGATCCCCGGCTTCCGGTTCGTCACCTCGCTGGCCGAGGCGAAGGCGGCGGCGGACGAGTTCGGCTACCCCGTGATCGTCAAGCCGACGCTGGGCGCGGGCAGCCACTTCGTGTTCCGCTGCGACGACGACGCCGAGCTGACCGAGCACTACGAGCAGGCCGCGCAGGGCATCCAGGACCTCTTCTGGGCCAACTCCGAGGCGGACGGGATCGACCTGGGCCCCAACGGGCTGCTCGTCGAGTCCTTCCTGGACGGCAAGGAGTACCTGATGGAGGCCGTCGCGTGGGACGGCGAGGTGTACCTCGGGTCGGTGGTGGACCGCATCACCGCCGAGGGCGGCACGTTCGACGACGACGTGCACCACGCGCCGACGTCGATGAGCCCGGACGACCTGAAGGCCGTGCACGAGGTCGTCACCGCGGGCGCGCTGGCGCAGGGCCTCACCAACAGCGTGATGCACGCCGAGGTCCGCTTCCACCAGGGCAAGCCGTACCTGCTGGAGATCGCGGCCCGGGTCGGCGGCGGCGGGCTGGACATGATCGCCCGCATCACCGCCGAGCACGACCCGATCGCGGCCGTCGTGGACATCGGCGCGGGACGGCGGCCGAACGTCCGCCACTTCCGGCCCACCGGCACGCACATCGCCGCGATGTGCCTGATCTCCGACGCCGGGGTGGTGCGGGAGGTGCGCGTGCCCGAAGAGGTGTCCACTTCGGACCGCGTGTTCCTGCTCAAGATCACCGCACGACCCGGCGACGTGGTCAAGCGCCCGCCGGACGGCAACACGATCATCGGCTTCCTCGGTGCCACCGGCACGTCCGAGGCCGACGCCTTCGCCCTGATGAACGACTACGCAGCCAAGATCGAGGTCGATTTCCAGTAGCGCCACACCGCAGGCGTCGCCGGCCCTCCGCGTCACATGTGGCGGACCGGTGGCGCCACCGGCCAGAGAGGACTCCACCGCCGTGTCCGAGCCCGAGCAACGCACCGCGCGCCGCCGCAGGTACCTGATGTGCCCGCCGGAGCACTTCGACGTCTCCTACTCCATCAACCCGTGGATGAACCCCGAGAAGCCGACCGACGCGTCCATCGCCCTGCTCCAGTGGAGCCGGCTGCGGTCGCTGTACCTCGACCTCGGCCACGACGTCGAGCTGATCGAGCCCGAGCCCGGGCTGCCGGACATGGTGTTCGCCGCGAACGGCGCGACCGTGGTGGACGGCCGGGTCCTGTCGGCGCGGTTCCGGTTCCGGCAGCGCGAGGCGGAGGGCCCGGCGTACCTGGAGTGGTTCCGCGAGCACGGCTTCCGCACGCACGAGGCGTTCTGGGTGAACGAGGGCGAGGGCGACTACCTGCTGGTGGGCGACCGGATCCTGGCCGGCACGGGCTTTCGCACCGACCAGCGCTCGCACGTGGAGGCGGCCCGGTTCTTCCGGCGCGAGGTCGTCACGCTCGACCTGGTCGACCCGCGGTTCTACCACCTGGACACCGCGCTGGCGGTGCTGGACGACGACCTGATCATGTACTACCCCGAGGCGTTCTCGACGTGGAGCAGGGGCGTGCTGCGCTCCCTGTACCCGAACGCCGTGATCGCCGGCGACCACGACGCCGAGGTGTTCGGCCTCAACGCCGTCAGCGACGGCAAGCACGTCCTGCTGGCGCAGGAGGCCACGCACCTGGCCGACCAGCTCGCCGACCGGGGCTTCACGCCCATTGGTGTCGACCTGTCCGAACTTCTCAAATCCGGCGGCAGCGCGAAGTGCTGCACGCTCGAACTGCGTGGGGAGCCAGCTCGATGATCAACTACGACGGCAAGAGGTTCCACCCGGTCACCGGTGGCGGCCCCGAGGAGAGCCGGGTCGCCGTGTACCACCAGGACGGCGACCTGCTCTGGGGCGAGTTCCTCGGCGGCAAGGCCCGCCGCGGCGCGCTGACCGGCACCGCGAAGCCCGACGGTGCGCTGGACTTCGCCTACTGCATGGTGCTCGACGACGGCCAGGTCATCTCCGGGCACTGCCGCAGCACGCCGCAGGTGCTCGACGACGGTCGCATCCGCCTCGACGAGGTGTGGGAGCGCTTCGGCGAGCACGCCGCGTCCGGCGTCTCGACCATCGAGGAAATCCCCGCCCAGACCGCGAACTGACCCGAGAGGCCGACGAGCAGCCATGACTTCCGCGAGCACCATCACCGCCCGCCCGGAGGGCACGCCGCGCAAGGGCGGCGTCGTGACGTGGGCGTGCGCGCCGGGCTTCCCGCCCGCCGTGATCTTCCCGTTCACGCCGGCCGAGCGCATGGGCACCCGCAACATCCTGGAGTTCCAGGCGCTGATGTACCGGACGCTGTACTACTTCGGCAGCGACGGCACGCCGAACGTGGACTACGCGCAGAGCATCGGCGAGGAGCCGGTGTGGAGCGAGGACGGCCTGACCGTGCGGGTCAAGGTCAAGCCGTGGAAGTGGTCCAACGGCGAGACGCTGTCCGCCGAGAACGTGCTGTTCTGGGTGAACCTGATGAAGGTCAAGGGCTCCCGGTACGGCGAGTACGTGCCGGGCTACTTCCCGGACAACCTGACCGACTACGGCAAGGTCGCCGACGACGAGGTGTTCTTCACCTTCGACAAGGCCTACTCCAAGCACTGGGTGCTCTACAACCAGCTCAGCACGATCACGCCGCTGCCCAAGGCGTGGGACCGCACCGAGGCGGGCCCGGCGAACGCCTCCGGCGACCTCGCCGACGTCGAGGCGGTCTACGAGTATCTGATGGCGCAGCAGGGCAACATCGTCGACGAGGGCAACGCCCACCGCACCAAGTGGGCCGACAGCCCCATCTGGAGCATCGTGAGCGGCCCGTGGCGGCTCAAGAGCTACACGCTGGAGGGCGTGGTCACGTTCGTGCCCAACGAGCACTACTCGGGACCGAACAAGCCGTACCTGGACGAGTTCCGCCAGGTGCCCACGTTCTCCGACGAGGAGCAGTACGAGATGCTGAAGGCGGGCCCGGACGCCGAGAACGGCATCCAGGTCGGCTACCTGCCGCTGAGCTTCGCCACGGAGCCCGCGGTCGACCCGGTGGTCGGCGGGCCGAACCCGTTGACCGAGTACACGATGTTCCCGCAGTCGGCGTTCTGCATCCGGTACATCTCGCTGAACTTCAACAACCCCACCGTCGTCGGCAAGATTTTCGCCCAGACCTACCTGCGCCAGGCGTTGCAGACCTGCCTGGACCAGGACACCGCGGTGCGCGACATCTACCAGGGCTACGCGTACCGGCAGAACGGCCCGGTGCCGATGTACCCGAAGACCGACTACGTCTCGCCGCGCCAGCGCGAGGGCGCGTGGCCGCTGCCGTTCTCCCCCGGGAAGGCCAAGGCGCTGCTGGAGGCGAACGGCTGGGACACCAGCGTCACGCCCGCGGTGTGCGTGCGGCCGGGCACGGGTCCGGGCGAGGCGGGCGCGGGGATCCCCGCGGGCACGAAGCTGTCGATCCTGCTGCGCTACGTGGAGGGCCGCCCGGCCCTGACCCGGGTGATGGAGAACTTCCGCGACGCCGCCGCCGAGGCGGGCATCGAGCTGCGGCTCGAGGAGGTGTACGGGTCGATCCTCGTGGCCGAGGACGCGCCGTGCGAGCCGACCGCCACGACGCCGTGCACGTGGGAGATGTGCTGCTGGAACGGCGGCTGGGCCTACCACCACCCGACCGGCGAGATCCTGTTCTCCACCAAGGCGGGCGGCAACTTCGGCTTCTACACCGACCCGAAGGCCGACGCGCTGATCGAGCGCACCGTCACCAGCGACGACCTGGACGTGCTCTACGAGTACCAGGACTACATCGCCAACGAGGTGCCGGTGATCTTCACACCGAACTTCCCCATCCGGCTGTTCGAGGTCGCCAACACCCTCGGCGGCTTCGGGCCGATCAACCCGTACGGGATGATCAACCCGGAGAACTGGTACTACCGCGACTGATCCCCGAGGCACGGGGTCCGCACCGGGCCCCGTGCCTCTTCTCCACCGCTCAACAGGGGGTCCCGCCCGTGGTCCTGTCCGCCGCGCCGCCGAGCACGCTCGGCGCGCATCCGCTGCTCATGTTCCTGCTCCAGGTCGCCGTGCTGCTGGGCGCGGCGATCTTGCTCGGGCGGCTCGCCGTCCGGTTCGGGATGCCCGCCGTCGTCGGCGAACTGGCCTCCGGCGTCGTGCTCGGGCCGTCGCTGCTGGGCGCGTTCGCCCCGGTGTTCGACGTGCCGGCCCAGCTGCACCTGCTCGACGCCGTCGGCCAGATCGGCGTGCTGCTGCTGGTGGGGTTCACCGGCATGCACCTCGACCTCGGCCTGGCACGCCGACAGCGCCGGGCCGCCACCTGGGTCGGCGCGGGAGGCCTGCTCATACCGCTGGGGCTCGGCGTCGGCGCCGGGTTCCTGCTGCCCGCCGCCATGCTCGGCCCGGCGGCGGACCGGCCGGTCTTCGCGCTGTTCCTCGGGGTGGCGGTGTGCGTGAGCGCCATCCCGGTGATCGCCAAGGTGCTGCTGGAGATGAACCTGCTGCACCGCGACATCGGGCAGCTCACCGTCACGGCCGCCGCCGTGGACGACGTGGTCGGCTGGTCGCTGCTGGCCGTGGTGTCCGGGATGGCCGCCTCCGGGCTGACCGCCGGGCACGTGGCGTGGTCGCTGGGCGCGCTGGCGCTGGTGCTCGTGCTGGCCCTGGCGGTGGTGCGGCCGGTGGCGCGCGGCTCGCTGCGGCTCGCCGAGCGCTCCGGCGACCCGGGGGTGACCGTGGCCGTGGTCGTGCTGCTGGTGATAGCGTCCGCCGCCGGCACGCACGCCTTGGACTTGGAGCCGGTGCTGGGGGCGTTCGTGTGCGGCCTGGTCATCTCGTCGGTCGGCGGTGTCGCCCGTGAGCCGCTGGCGGTGCTGCGCACGTTCGTGATGGGCGTCCTGGCGCCGCTGTTCTTCGCGACGGCGGGGCTGCGGATGGATCTCACGGCCCTGCGCCACCCCGCCGTGCTCGGCACGGCGCTGGCCGTGCTGCTGCTGGCCGTGGTCGGCAAGTTCACCGGCGCCTACGCGGGCGCGCGGCTGGCCGGGCTCGGCCACTGGGAAGGTCTCGCGCTCGGCGCGGGGCTCAACGCGCGCGGTGTCATCGGCGTGATCGTGGCGCTGGTCGGCCTGCGGCTGGAGGTGCTGTCGACCGAGGCTTACACGGTCGTGGTGCTGGTGTCGGTCGTGACGTCGCTGATGGCGCCGCCGACGTTGCGGTACGCGGCACGGCGGATCGCCGTGACCGACGAGGAACGCCGGCGCGAGAAGGCGTTCGGCGGTGTGCACGTCCTATCGAAAGTGGAGCCCCGTTGACGTCCTCCCCTCCCTGAAGGGAGGGGTTTCCCCGTCGGGCTCACGCCCGACGGTTCCTGTTTCCGTTCCCCGAGGGGAGGTTGCGCCGGATGCCTCGTCGACTAGCGTCGGGTCGGTCTGACTCCGGCTCCACAGGCAGTGGCCGCCCGTCCGGCGGCCAGGATGTTGCGCGACGCGTTGACGTCGCGGTCGTGCGTGGTGCCACAGCCGGGGCAGGTCCAGGCCCGGACGTTCAGCGTCAACCGGTCCAGGAGGTGCCCGCAGTGCGAGCAGGTCTTCGTGCTGGGGAACCAGCGGTCGACCACGACCAGCTCGCGGCCGTACCACTCCGCCTTGTACTCCAGCATCTCCCGGAACGTGGTCCAGGCCGCGTCGGAGATGGCGCGGGCCAGCTTCCGGTTGCGGACCATGTTGCGGACGGCCAGATCCTCGATCACGACCACTTGGTTCTCGCGGACGAGTCGGGTCGACAGCTTGTGCAGCAGGTCCCGACGGCGGTCGCCGATGCGGGCGTGGACCCGTGCGACCCGCAGCCGGGCCTTGGCCTGGTTGTTGCTGCCCTTCTCCTTGCGCGCCAGCACCCGCTGGGCGCGGGCCAGGCGGTCCCGGTCACGGCGCTCGTGCCGGGGGTTGGCGATCTTCTCCCCGGTCGAGAGGGTCAACAGGCTCGTGAGCCCGGCGTCGATTCCGACCCACTCCCGCGCGGGCGGCAGGTGCCCGATCGTGGTCTCCACCAGGATCGACACGTGCCAGCGGCCGGACGGGTCCAGCGACACCGTCACCGTGGACGGCTCCGCTCCCTCCGGCAGGGGCCGCGACCACACGATGGCCAACGGCTCTGCCATCTTCGCCAGCGTGAGCCGGCCGTCGCGCCACCGGAATGCGGACTTCGTGTACTCGGCGGACGCTCGGCCGCGCTTGCGGGACTTGAACCGCGGGTAGCGGGACCGCTTGTCAAAGAACGCGGCGAACGCAGACTAGAGGTGCCGCAGGCCCTGCTGCAACGGGACCGAGGAGACCTCGTTGAGGAACGCCAGCTCGTCGGTCTGCTTCCACTCCGTGAGCAGCGCGGAGGTCTGCGCGTAGTTCACGCGCCGCTGTTCGGTGTACCAGGCAGAGTTCCGGGCCTCCAACGCCCGGTTGTAGACCAGGCGGACACACCCGAACGTCCGACGCAGCTCCGTCTCCTGAGCAGGGGTGGGCGCGAAGCGGTACCGGTACGCCCGCTTCACCACCGACCGCCTCACGCCTCACATACTACTACCTGAATAGGTAAAGCCCTCGACGCCCGTCGTGACCGGGGCATCGATTCCTTCCCCGCCTGAAGGCGGGGGTTCCCACCGACAGGAGCACAGATGAGCAAGACCGACCAGCGGCCCCTCCTGCTCGTGGTCGCGACCGGCATGCGGTTGTACCGCGAGTACCTGCTGCGCTCGATCAGCGCGGAGTACCGGGTGCACCTGTTCCTGACCGCCGAACCCGACTGGGAGAAGGAGTACGTGTCCGGCTGGACCGTGCTGCCCTCCACCACCGACGGGCCGGCCATGGCGGCGGCAGCGGCGGAGATCCACGCCGGGACGCCGTTCTCCGGTGTGCTGTGCTGGGACGAGGTGCGCATCCACGCCACCGCGTTCGTCGCGCGCGCCTTAGGGCTGCGCAACGGCGACCCGGACGTGATCTGGCGCCTGCGCGACAAGGGCGGCACACGGGCGGCGCTGAAGGCGTCGGGCGTGCCGCAGCCCCGGTCGATCCCGGTCAAGACCGTGGACGAGGCGGTGGCGGCGGCGGCCGAGGTCGGGTACCCGGCGATCCTCAAGCCGCGCGGCCTCGGCGCGAGCCTGGGCGTGATCAAGGTCCACGACGAGGACGAGGTGCGCGCGAACTTCGCGTTCACCGAGGCGGCGCGCGGACCGGAGCCGGTGGTGTTCGACACCGACCAGCCGATCCTGGTCGAGGAGTTCGTGTCGGGCGAGGAGATCAGCGTCGACTCGGTGGTGCGCGACGGTGTCGTCACGCCGCTGTTCGTCGGCCGCAAGGTCGTCGGCTACCACCCGTACGCCGAGGAGGTCGGCCACTTCGTGGACGCCTCCGACCCGCTGCTGACCGACGACGTGCTGCTCGACGTGGCCCAGCGGACGCACAAGGCGCTGGGCTTCACCGACGGCATCACGCACGCCGAGTACATGCTGACCGCCGAAGGTCCCAAGGTCATCGAGGTCAACGGCCGCCTCGGCGGCGACATGATCCCCTACCTCGGCCTGCTCGCCACGGGCGTCGACCCGGGTCTGGTCGCGGCGGGCGCGGCCACCGGCGGCGCGGTGGACGTCGAGCACGCGCACGACCGCGTGGCGGGCATCCGGTTCTTCTACGTCGCGGAGGAGGACACCACGCTCGGCTCGCTGGCGTTCGACTCCGCCAAGCTGCCCGAGGGCATCGACCGCGTCGTCACGGTCGCGCAGCCGGGGGCGGTCGTCTCACCGCCGCCCAAGGGCACGGTCTGGGGCCGCATCGCGTTCGCCATCGCCACCGGCGCCTCGCGCGACGAGGTCGCCGCCCGGCTCGACGCGGCCGAAGCCGCGCTGGACGTGACGAGCGCCTGATGACGACCGCGAAGAACACCGACCAGGGCATCTGGCGGACGTTCGTCGAATCGCCCGCGGCCGTGAAGGCCGTGCTGGCCGGCGTGTTCGTGAACAAGGTCGGTGGTTTCCTCAACATCTTCCTGGTGCTGTTCCTGACCGCACGGGGCTTCTCGGCCGGCCAGGCGGCGACGGCGTTGGGCGTCTACGGCGTCGGCAACGTCATCGGCGTCCTGGTCGGCGGCGCGCTGGCCGACCGGCTCGGCGCGCGCAACTCCACCGTGCTCAGCATGGGTGGCGCGGCGGTGCTCACCGCCGCGCTGCTCTACCTGCCGGACTACGCGCTGCTCGTCGGCGCGGTGGCCGTGCTCGGCGCGGTCTCCCAGGTCTACCGGCCCGCGTCGGCCACCCTGCTCTCCGAGCTCACGCCCGACGACCGGCAGGTCATGGTGTTCGCCATGTACCGGTTCGGCCTGAACCTGGGCACCACGGCCGCGCCGCTGATCGGCTTCGGCCTCTACCAGCTCGGCGGTGACGACTACGGCCTGCTGTTCTGGGGCGAGGCCGCGGTCGCGGCGGCGTACGCGCTGGTCGCCTACCGCGTGCTGCCCGCCAGGACCGGGGCGAGGCAGGCGGCGGGCGAGGAGCCCGCGCCCGCGGGCAGCTACGTCGACGTGCTGCGCGACCGGCGCTTCCTGGTGTACCTGGTGGCGACGTTCTTCCACGCGGTGGTCTACGTGCAGTACCTGTCGACGTTGCCGCTGGACGTGCAGGCGTCCGGGGTGCCGATCTTCTGGTACACGCTCGCGGTCGCGGTGAACGGCGGCGCGGTCATCCTGCTCGAACTGGTGGTGACCAAGAAGACGCAGCACATGCGGGCCAACCTGGTCGTCGCGGTCGCGTTCGTGGTGATCGGCGTCGGCTTCGCGCTGTACGCGCTGCCGCTGGGCCCGGCGGTGATCGTGGCGGGCACGCTGGTGTGGACGCTGGGTGAGATCATCGGCGGCCCCATGCTGTTCGCCTACCCCGGCATGGCCGGCCCCGCGCACCTCAAGGGCCGCTACATCGGCAGCTTCCAGTTCGTCTACGGCCTCGGCGCCGCAGCGGGCCCGATCGTCGGCGGGTTCCTGTTCCTCCAGCTGGGCCACGGCGCGTGGCCCGTGCTGGCGGCGGTGGAACTGGGCGCCGCGGTCGCCGTGTACGCGGCCATCCGCAACCGGGCGGGAGGGCCGGACGGTGGGTGACTTCGACTTCCTCATCGGCCGCTGGTCGATCCACAACCGCAGGCTGCGGCGGCGGCTGGTGGGCAGCGACGACTGGGAGGAGTTCGCCTCCTCCTCGGACGTGCGCCCGATCTTCGGCGGCGCGGGGAACGTGGACGAGATCACGTTCCCCGACGGGACGTCCGGCCTGACCGTGCGGCTGTTCGACCCCGCCACCGGTCGCTGGTCGCTGAACTGGGCGAGCAGCGACTCGGGCGTGTTCTTCCCGCCGCTGTTCGGCTCCTTCGCCGACGGCGTCGGCACCTTCCACGGCGACGAGGTGCAGGACGGCGTCCCCGTGCGCATCCGCTTCCTCTGGCACCGCGTCACCGGCGACTCGGCGCGGTGGGAGCAGGCCATGTCGGCCGACGGCGGGCGGACGTGGGAGACCAACTGGTACATGGACATCACGCGCCGGGCCTGACCCCGTGCGGCAGCCCCCGTCCCGGATCGAGGACGGGGGCTTCACCGCGTGGTCAGGCCGCGACGGGCGCGTCGGCGTCGACGGCGTCCGGGTCGGGTTGCAGCGCCACCAGGACGACGGCGCCGAGGGTGAGCGCGACGCTGGCCAGGATCACCGGCAGGTAGCTGCCCGCGGCGTCGGCCAGGACCGCGCCGAGCTGGCTGCCGACCGCGACGGCGACCATGTGCAGCGCCCACAGCACGCCGATCGCGGTGCCCTTGCGCCCGCGCGGCAGGATCTTCGCGATCCACATCGTGGTGGCGACGACCGTGACGAGGTAGCTGGCGCCGAACAGCGCGCCGAACACCAGCACGGTGAACTCGGCGGCGAAGAACGGCGCGATCGTCATCGACGCGGCGCGCAGCGCGTACCCGCCGATCAGCGTGGCCCGGATCAACCCCTTGTCGCACAACCTGCCCGCCACCAGCGAACCGGCGATCTCCAGCCCGCCCAGCAGCACGAACGCCAGCGAGCTGGTCACCGGCGCGACGCCGTGGTCGTGCATGTGCGGGAACAGGTGGACGTCGATGAACGCCATCGTCGTGCCGCAGGCGAAGAACGGCAGGATGAGGCCGCGCACCCGCTTGTCCGCCAACGCCATCCGGATGCCGGCCCAGAAGCCGTGCTCGGCGGGCGCGGACGGCGCGGCGTTGCGGTTCGAGTAGCGCACCAGCAGCAGCGACAGCGGCAGCATCACGACCAGGAACACCACGCCGACGCCCAGCAGGATCTGCTGCCACGACGTGACCGTGCCCAGGAACGTCCACAGCGGCACCAGCACCATGAACCCGACCGCCGCGCCGTTGGTCAGCACCGCGTACAGGAACCCGGCGTTGCGGCCCTGGAACAGCTGGTCGGCCAGCACGCCGAGCGGCACGAACGACAGCATCGTGCAGCCGACCGCGCCGAGGATGCCGTAGGTCGGCACGAAGACCCAGATGTCCGTCGCCAGCGCGCAGACCACGAGCACCACACCGGTGATGCCCGCGCCGATCGCCAGCACCGGCACCGCGCCGATCCGGTCGGCGAGGTGGCCCACTGCAGACGACGCGAGCGCCGTCACCACGGCGAACAGCGTCGTGCCGACCGCGAGCGTGCCGCGGCTGACGTCGAAGTCGTCCGCGATCGGCAGGAACAGCACCTGGACGGTGGACTTCATCGACGAGCCCGCCATGGAGATGACGAAGCTGACGGTGGTCGCGAACACCGCGAAAGCGGTGATGCCGGACGCGACTTTCGGCACGGTGCTCATTGTTCTCCAGATCCGCCCGCGGTAGCCGCCCGCCGGGCCCGTTCATGCTGCCATGCGCGTTGTCCTGCGAAAACACCGCTTCAGCTATCGCCGATTGAGCCGAACAGCTCAATCCCGGAGGACATTCGACGGGGTATGCGGCGCGCGCCCATAGGAAATCCCGATGCGGGCGACCGGCAGCATTCCCGCTGGGCCGCTCGCAGGCATTCGCCTCACCTATCCTGTCGCCGTACGAGGCCGGTCGACGGAGAGGCTCGGGAGATGTCGAGGATCGTCAAGGCAGTCGTCGCCACGGGCAAGGGCGAACCGGTCGGCATCCACGACATCGTCGTCCCCGACCCCGGACCGGGCGAGGTGACGGTCCGCGTCCTGGCCTCCGGTGTCTGCCACACCGACCTGCACTACCGCGACGGCGTGATCGGCGACGCCTACCCGTACCTGCTCGGCCACGAGGCGTCCGGCATCGTCGAGCAGGTCGGCCCCGGCGTGGACGGCGTGGCGCCCGGCGACTTCGTGGTGCTGAACTGGCGCGCGGTCTGCGGTCGCTGCCGCGCGTGCCGCCGCGGCCGGGCCGAGGCCTGCGTGGACGACCACACCGCGTCGACCAGGATGACCCTGACCGACGGCACGCCGCTGCACCCGGCGTTGGGCATCGGCGCGTTCACCGACCTGACGCTGGTGCACGCGGGCCAGTGCACCCCGGTCTCGCCCAAGGCGGACCCGGCCGTCGCCGCCCTCCTGGGCTGCGGCGTCATGTCGGGCCTGGGCGCGGCGATGAACACCGGCGGCGTCACCACCGGTGACACGGTCGCCGTGATCGGCGTGGGCGGTGTCGGCTGCGCGGCCGTCGCGGGCGCCAAGCTGGCCGGCGCCACCACGATCGTCGCGGTGGACATCGACGAGCGGAAGCTGTGCCACGCCCGCGTGCTGGGCGCGACGGACGTGGTCGACGCCCGGCAGACCCCGGACGTGGTGGCCGCCATCCGCGCCCTGACCGACGACCTCGGCGCGGACGTGGTGATCGACGCCGCCGGCACGCCCGAGACGTGGCGGCAGGCGTTCTACGCCAGGGCGCTCGGCGGCACGTTCGTGCTGGTGGCCCGCCCCGACTCCGGGATGCGCCTGGAGCTGCCGCTGCTGGACACGTTCCTGCGCAACGGCACCTACCGCACGAGCTGGTACGGCGACTGCCTCCCGTCGCGCGACTTCGCGCCGCTGGTCGACCTGCACCTCCAAGGCCGCCTGCCCCTGGACCACTTCGTCACCGAGCGCATCGGCGTGGCCGAGGTGGAGCAGGCGTTCGCCGCGATGCGGGCGGGTGACGTGCTGCGCAGCGTCGTGGTCTTCGCCTGAGCGCTTGTTTAGGTTAGCCTAACCTGCATGCCTCGGTATTCGACGTTGGAGCAGTTGCAGCTCAAGGTGCTCACCAAGGCCGTCGGCCTGGTCGCGGCGACGCCCAACCAGCGCGAGGTGTTCGACCAGTTCGCCATGACGGTCGCCGCGGTCGCCGACGTCACGCCGCACCTGCGCCGGGTGACGTTCCGGGCGCCGGAGTTCGCCGAGTACCGCGTGACCGGCCCGGACGAGTGCTTCGGCCTGCTGATGCCGCCGGCCGACCGGCCGTTGACCATGCCGAGCGCGGACCGCGTCAACGTCCGCACCGCGATCCGCGCCCTGCCCGCCGAGGACCGGCCGGACCTGCGGTGGTACACGATCCGGGCCCACCGCCCCGAGCGGAACGAGGTCGACGTGGACTTCGTCCTGCACGGCGACGCCGGGCCGGGCACCCGCTGGGCGACCAGCGCCGAGGTGGGCCGGTCCGTCGGCTTCCGCGCGGGCAACTCCGGCTACCGCCCGCCGTCGGGCGGCGCGGTCCTGCTGGCCGCCGACGAGACCGCGCTGCCCGCCCTGTGCGCGATCCTGGAGTCGGGCGTGCCCGCGGACGCGCGGATCTTCGCCGAGGTGCCCGACGAGGGCTACCGGGTGGCCGTCGACGCACCCGTCACCTGGCTCTACCGCGGCGCCGACGCCCCCGGCTCGCACCTGCTCCGCGCCGTGGCCGACCTGCCCTCCCCCGCACCGGACTACGCCTGGGTGTGCGGTGAGTCGACCCTGGCCACCACCGTCCGCCGCCACTTGGTGAAGGAACGCGGCGTCGACCGCCGCTCGGTGATGTTCAGCGGCTACTGGAAGCTCGGCGCCGCCCGGCTGTGACCGCCGACCCGCGCTACCAGCCGCGCCGGGCGGGTCGGTTGCCCGGCCGCTCGTCACGGCTGCGGTAGACGATGTAGGGGCGGGTGAGGTAGCCCAACGGCATCGAGAACACGTGCACCAGGCGGCTGAACGGCCAGAACGCGAACAGCGCCCACGCCACCAGCGCGTGCAGCTGGAACCCCAGCGGCGCGGCGGCCATCAGCTCCGGCTTCGGCCGCAGGTAGAAGATCGACCGGAACCACGGCGACACCGACTCGCGATAGTCGTGCGGGTGGTCGGTGAGGTTGCCCAGCACCGTCGTGCCGAGACCCAGCACGATGGCGCCGACCAGCAGCACGTACATCACCTTGTCGTTGCGGGTGGTCGCGGAGAACACCGGGCCGACGGTCCGGCGCCGGTAGACCAGGATCGCCGCGCCCACCAGCGTGCAGGCGCCGGCGAGCACGCCGAGCACGACCGCGACCACGTGGTAGGCGGTGTCGCCGATCCCGACCGCCTCGGTCCACGACTTCGGCACGAGCACGCCGCCGACGTGGCCGAGCACGACGACCAGGATGCCGAAGTGGAACAGCGGGCTGCCCAGCCGCAGCAACCGGCTCTCGTAGAGCTGGGAGGAGCGGGTGGTCCAGCCGAACTTGTCGTAGCGGTAGCGCCAGAAGTGGCCCACGACGAACACCGCGATCGACACGTACGGCACGACGACCCAGAGCATGATGTCGAGCGTGCTCGGCCCGGTCATCGCGACCCTCCTCGCGGCACGTGCTCGGGTGGGCCGAACGGGGCCAGGCCGACCTCCTCCTCGGGAGGTCCCTCGGCGATCAGCCGGGCGATCGCGTCGTGCTCGTGCCGTCCCAGCGGGGGCAGGGTCGCCGACACCGACTCCAGGACGTGCGCCCACGGCGAGCCGGCCTCGCGCAGGCCGAGGCGGATGAGCTCCAGCCCGGCCCGGTGCTCGCACAGCAGCCGCAGCCCGGTCGCCGGGTCGCCGGTGGCGGCGAACTCCAGCACCACGGCCAGGTGGTCGGGCAGCTCGCCGTCGTCGAGTTCGAGCCCGGCGGCGCGGTAGGCGTGCTTGAACCGCAGCAGCGCCATGCCGCGCTTGCGCGTGTCGCCGTACGCGAAGTAGGTCAGGTAGGGGCTGAACCGCTTGCGGTGGTCGAACGTCGCCACGTAGTCGGCGGCCAGCTCGATCGGCGGCGTGGCCGCCACGTGGTCCAGGAACGCGTCCAGCGGCGCCGCGAGCGGCGCGGGCAGGGTCCGGGTCGCGGCGCGCAGCAACGGCAGCCGGGCGAACGACGGCTCGTCGGGGTAGCCCAGCGACAACGACTGGACCTGCCACGCGGTGGCGCGCTGCGCGTCGGTGGGCGTCACGGCTTCGGCTCGACCTCGCCGGCCGGGTCTCCCCCGCCGGGCGGCTCACCACGGTCGGGCCGACCTCCCCCGCCGGCCCGACCACCCCCACCCGGCCGGTCGGTCGCCGGGAACAGCCCTTCGGGGCGGCCCTTGCCGTCCCAGTTGAGCAGGTTGACCCGGTTGCCCTTGTCGACCGGCGCGGCGAGGGTGTCGGACGTCTGCCGGTCGCGCAGCATCCGGAAGTTCTCCACCGCGATCGGCGACGTGCCGCCGGAGCCCTCGCCGAACGGGCCGGAGCCGCCCATGCCCGGCCCGCCCTCGTAGTCCAGGCTGCACTCGGTGGCCAGTTCCTCCAGCCCGTGCGCCTGCTCGGCGTGCGCGGGCGGGATGACGTAGCGCTCGTCGTACTTCGCGAGGGCGAGCAGCCGGTACAGGTCGTAGACCTGCTCGCCGGTCATGCCGACCTTCGCCGCGATGGCCTCCTGCGGTTCGCGGCCGAGGTTGATGTCGCGCATGTAGCTGCGCATCGCGGCGAGCCTGCGCAGCACGGCGTCCACCGGCTCGACGTCGCCCGCGGTGAACAGCCGGGCCAGGTACTCGACCGGGATGCGCAGCGCCTCGACGGCGGCGAAGAGGTTGCCGTGGTCCTCGGCGTCGTGGCCGGTGTCGCGCACGACGTCGACCACGGGCGAGAGCGGCGGGATGTACCAGACCATCGGCAGGGTGCGGTACTCCGGGTGCAGCGGCAGCGCGACCTTGAACGTGGTGATCAGCGCGTGGACCGGCGACCGCTGGGCCGCCTCGATCCAGTCGCGCTGGATGCCCGCGCGCTCGGCCTCGCGGACCACGACGGGGTCGTTCGGGTCGAGGAACACCCGTCGTTGCGCCTCGTACAGGTCCTTGTCGTCGGGCGTCGAGGCCGCTTCGAGCACCTTGTCGGCGTCGTAGAGCACCAGCCCGATGTAACGCAGGCGTCCCACGCAGGTCTCCGCGCAGACGGTGGGTATGCCGACCTCGACCCGGGGGAAGCAGAACGTGCACTTCTCGGCCTTGCCGGTGCGGTGGTTGAAGTAGACCTTCTTGTACGGGCAGCCGGACACGCACATCCGCCAACCCCGGCAGCGGTCCTGGTCGACGAGCACGATGCCGTCCTCGGTGCGCTTGTAGATCGCGCCGGACGGGCACGACGCGGCGCACGAGGGGTTGAGGCAGTGCTCGCAGATGCGCGGCAGGTAGAACATGAACGTCCGCTCGAACTCGAACTTCACCTTGTCGGCGATGCCCTTGAGCAGCGGGTCCTGGTCACCGTGGTCGGGCGAGCCGCCGAGGTCGTCGTCCCAGTTCGCCGACCAGGTGATCTTCGTGGGCTCGCCGCTGATCAACGACCGCGGCCGGGCGACCGGGGTGTGCTCCTGCAGCGGCGCGCTGGTCAGCGTGTCGTAGTCGTAGGTCCAGGGCTCGTAGTAGTCGTCGAGGCCGGGCATCTTGGGGTTGCTGAAGATGGTGAGCAGCTTGCGCAGCCGGCCGCCGCCCTTGAGCTTGAGCCGGCCGCGCCTGGTGAGCGCCCAGCCGCCGCGCCAGCGCTCCTGGTCCTCGTAGCGGCGCGGGTAGCCCTGCCCTGGACGGGTCTCGACGTTGTTGAACCAGACGTACTCGACGCCGGAGCGGTTGGTCCAGGCCTGCTTGCAGGTGACCGAGCAGGTGTGGCAGCCGATGCACTTGTCCAGGTTCATCACCATCGCCAACTGGGCCATCACGCGCATCAGTACCGCACCTCCTGGCCGCGACGGCGGATCACGGTCACCTCGTCGCGCTGGTTGCCCGTGGGGCCGAGGTAGTTGAACGCGAACGACAGCTGGGCGTAGCCGCCGATCAGGTGCGAGGGTTTGACCAGCAACCTGGTCAACGAGTTGTGGATGCCGCCGCGCTTGCCGGAGGTCTCCGCGCGCGGCACGTCGATCAGCCGGTCCTGGGCGTGGTGCATGTAGACCGTGCCCTCGGGCATCCGGTGCGACACGACCGCCCGCGCGACCACGACGCCGTTGCGGTTGACCGCCTCGATCCAGTCGTTGTCGGCCACGCCGATCTTCGCCGCGTCCTCTTTGGACATCCAGATGGTCTGCCCGCCGCGCGACAGGCTGAGCATGAACAGGTTGTCCTGGTACTCGGAGTGGATGGACCACTTGGAGTGCGGCGTCAGGTAGCGCACGGTGATGCCCAGCTCGCCCTGGTCGCCGACGCGGGGTTCGCCGAACAGCGCCTGCATGTCCAACGGCGGCCGGAACACCGGCAGCTGCTCGCCCAGCTCGGCCATCCAGTCGTGGTCGAGGTAGAAGTGCTGGCGGCCGGTGAGCGTGTGCCAGGGCTTGAGCCGCTCGACGTTGATCGTGAACGGCGAGTAGCGGCGTCCGCCGGTCTCCGACCCCGACCACTCGGGCGAGGTGATCACCGGCACCGGCGCGGACTGCGTGTCGGCGAAGGTGATCCGCTTGCCCTCGTGCTCGGCGGCGAGGTCGGCCAGCGGCGTCCCGGTGCGGTGTTCGAGCGTGCGGAAGCCCTGGGTGGCGAGGTGGCCGTTCGTGGTGCCGGACAGGGCGAGGATCGCCTCGCACGCGTGCACGTCGCGCACCAGCGACGGTCGGCCGTCGGCGGGGCCGCCTCGGATCGCGCCGTTCTGGCGCCGCAGGTGCTCCACCTCCCGTTCGACCCGGTAGGTGACGCCCTTGGTGGTGGCGCCGAGCGACTCGGCCAGCGGGCCGAGCGCGCCCATCTTGGCCCCGATCGCGGTGTAGTCGCGCTCCACCACCGCGAGCCTCGGCATGGTGACGCCGGGGACCGGCTCGCACTCGCCGGCCTTCCAGTCGCGCACCACGCCGTGCGGGGTGGCGAGCTCGTCGGGGGTGTCGTGCAGCAGCGGGGTGGCCACGACGTCCTCGCGCACGCCCAGGTGCTTCTCCGCCAGCTTGCTGAAGACCTGCGCGATGGCCAGGAACGCGGCCCAGTCCGTGCGGGTCTGCCACGGCGGCGCGATCGCCGGGTTGAACGAGTGCACGAACGGGTGCATGTCGGTGGTGTTGAGGTCGTGCTTCTCGTACCAGGTCGCGGCGGGCAGCACGACGTCGGAGAACAGGGTGGTGCTGGTCATCCGGAAGTCCAGCGACAGCAACAGGTCCAGCTTGCCGACCGGCGCCTCGTCGTGCCAGAGGACGTCCTTCGGCCGGTGCTCCGGCGGGGTCTCCGGCGCGCGCAGCGAGTGGTCGGCGCCCAGCAGGTGCTTGAGGAAGTACTCGTTGCCCTTGCCGGACGAGCCGAGCAGGTTGGCCCGCCAGATGCTCAGCACGCGCGGGAAGTTCCGAGGCGAGTCGGGGTCTTCACAGGCGAAGCGCAGCCGGCCCGCCTTGAGCTCCGCGACGACGTGCTCACCCACCGGCAGCCCGGCGCGCCGTGCGTCGTCGGCGAGGTCGAGGGGGTTGCGGTCGAACGTCGGGTAGGACGGCATCCAGCCCATCCGGGCGGACCGGGCGATCACGTCCGCCGTGGTCTTGCCCGCCAGTTGTCCGCCCGCGGTGGCGGACGCGAGGGTGTCCGCGCCGAACCGGTCGTAGCGGAACTGGTCGGTGTGCAGGTACCAGTACGCGGTCTGGATCATCTGGCGCGGCGGGCGCGACCAGTCCAGGCCGAACGCCAGCTGCGACCAGCCGGTGACCGGGCGGCACTTCTCCTGCCCGACGTAGTGCGCCCAGCCGCCACCGTTGACGCCCTGGCAGCCGGTGAGCGTGGTCAGGGCCAGGAACGCGCGGTAGATCGTGTCCGAGTGGAACCAGTGGTTGGTCCCCGCGCCCATGATGATCATCGACCGGCCGCGGGTCTCCTCGGCGTTGGCGGCGAACTCGCGGGCGATCCGGGCGGCGGCCCGCGCGGGCACACCCGTGATCGTCTCCTGCCACGCGGGCGTGCACGGCTGCTCGGCGTCCTCGTAGCCGCTGGGCCAGACGCCCGGGAGGCCGTCGCGGTGCACGCCGTACTGCGCCAGCAGCAGGTCGAACACCGTGGTGACCAGGTGCCCGCCGACCCGGCGCACCGGCACCCCGCGCCGCAACGCGGACGTCGAGCCGTCCGGGGCGTCGAAGCGCGGCAGCTCCACCACCGCGGAGTCGGCGCCCCCGACCGTCAGCAGCGGGTCGACGTCACCCAGGTCGAGGTTCCACCGGCCCGCGCCCTGCTCGCCGAAGCGGAACCCGAGCGAGCCCGCGGGCACGACGGGGTCGCCGGTGGCGGAGTCGAGCAGCACGGTCTTGAACGCCGCGTTCTCCTGGCCGGCCTGGTCGGGCAGGTCGGCGGCGGTGAGGAACTTCCCGGGCCGGTGCACGGCGCCGTGCTCGTCGAGCCGGACGAGGAACGGCAGGTCGGTGTAGCGCTTGACGTACTCGGTGAAGTACGGCGCCTGGCGGTCGACGAAGAACTCGCGCAGGACCACGTGGCCCATCGCCATGGCCAGCGCGCCGTCCGTGCCGGGCTGGGCCGCCAGCCACTCGTCGGCGAACTTCACGTTGTCGGCGTAGTCCGGCGAGACCGCGACGACCTTCTGCCCCCGGTAGCGGGCCTCGGCCATCCAGTGCGCGTCCGGCGTGCGGGTCACCGGCAGGTTGGAGCCCCACATGATCAGGTAGCCGGCGTCCCACCAGTCACCCGATTCAGGGACGTCGGTCTGGTCGCCGAACACCTGCGGCGAGGCCACCGGCAGGTCCGCGTACCAGTCGTAGAACGACAGCATCGCGCCACCGAGCAGCGACACGAACCGCGCGCCCGACGCGTGCGACACCATCGACATGGCGGGGATCGGCGAGAAGCCCGCGACGCGGTCCGGCCCGTGGGCCTTGATCGTGTGCACGTGCGCGGCGGCGACCAGCTCGGCCGCCTCGTCCCACGACGCGCGCACCAGGCCGCCCCGGCCCCGTGCCGCCTTGTACCGCCGTGCCCGCTCGGGGTCCTCCACGACGTCGGCCCACGCCAGCACGGGATCGCCGGTGCGCGCCTTGGCCTCCCGGTACAGCTCCAGCAGCACGCCCCGCACGTACGGGTACCGCACGCGGGTCGGCGAGTAGGTGTACCAGGAGAACGCGGCGCCGCGCGGGCAGCCGCGCGGCTCGTACTCCGGGCGGTTCGGGCCGACCGACGGGTAGTCGGTCTGCTGCGCCTCCCAGGTGATGATCCCGTCCTTGACGTAGACCTTCCACGAGCACGAGCCCGTGCAGTTCACCCCATGGGTGGAACGCACCACCTTGTCGTGGCTCCACCGGTCCCGGTAGAACTCGTCCGCCTGCCGCCCGCCGATCTCGTGCAACGTGCGCAGGTCCGGCGAGATGTCGGCGCGGGTGAAGAACCGGCGGGTGCGCACGAGGGCCTCGGCCAGCCCGCCGTCCAGCCCGGCGCTCGCGGGAGGCGGTCCGGTCCCGGTGCTCATGCCGTCACCCCTGCGCCCGGGGCGACCGCGCGCACGGCCCGGCGCACGGCGGTCGCGGTGAACAGCAGCGAGGCCAAGGCGACGACGGCGAGCGCGGCCAGCCCGAGCGCGTACGAGGACAGCGCGCCGTAGAGGGCGCCCATCACCAGCGGCGGCACGAACCCGCCGAGCCCGCCGGCCGCGCCGACCACGCCGGTGACCGAGCCGACCTTGTCCGCCGGTGCGAGCAGCGCGACCAGCGCGAACACCGCGCCGCTGCCCGCGCCGAGCGCGGCGGCCATGGCCAGGAACGCGATCGTGCCCAGCGGCGCCAGCGCGGGCGTGAACGCCTGCACCACCGCGCCCGCCGTCACCACGGCCAGGCAGGCGACGAGCACCCGCACCGGGTCCGACCGGTCCGACAGCCATCCGCCCACCGGACGCATCACGACCGCGAGCAGCACGAACCCGGCCATCCGGTTGGCCGCGTCCGCCTGCGTCAGGCCGTAGGCGGCGCCGAGGTAGGCGGGCAGGTACACCGAGAACGCGACGAACCCGCCGAACGCCACCGCGTACAGCGCGGACGCCTGCCACGTGACGGGCAGCCGCGCGGTGGCCGCCATCCGGCCGGCCACCGACCCGGTCGGCGCCGTCCGCCCCGGCGCGTCGCGCAGCAGCACGGCCGCGACGACCGCGTAGACCGCCAGCACGACCGCCGTGACCACGAACGGTGTCGCCACGCCCCACCGCTCGACCAGCTTGACCGTGGTCAGGGCGCTGATCGCGGTGCCGCCCATGCCCGCGCCGAAGATCCCGATCGCCAGGCCACGCCGCTCGGGCGGGAACCAGAGGTTGACGAACGGCACGCCGACCGCGAACGCCGTGCCGCCCACACCCAGGAAGAACCCGCCGACGAGCAGCGCGGCCAACGATGTGTGCCCGACCAGCCCGAGGAACAGCACCGGCACGATCGTCACCGCCGAGACCAGCGGGAACATCACCCGGCCGCCGAACCGGTCGGTGAGCGCGCCCACCGGTATCCGCCCGACCGATCCCACCACCACCGGGACCGCGACCAGCAACGCCTGCTGGAACGCGCTCAGCCCCAGGTCGGCCTGGAACCGCGGCCCCAGCGGGCTCAGCAGCGCCCACGCCCAGAAGTTGAGCGCGAACCCGACCGTCGCCAGGCCGAGCATCAGCGCCCGCCGACCGGTCGTCGGCGGGCCGTCCGTGGTCGGCACTGCTGACAAGCCCATGACCGAGTCCTCGTCCGTGCTCCGGGTGCGCCCCGGCCATCGTCACCTGGACTCGGCGTCGTCGCACTTCGGCGGACCCCGCCGCGCCTACCCGGTGGTCACGCCCGCCCGGTCGTCACAGCAGGCCGCGTCGGTAGGCGGCCACCAGTCGGCGCGGCACGGTGAGCTTGCGGCCGTCGAGGGTGGTCACCGGGACGAGGTCCGGCGCGGAGGCCTTCCACTGGGACCGGCGGTGGCGGGTGTTGCTGCGCGAGGTCCTGCGCTTCGGCACGGCCATCAGCGGGCCCTCTTCCCGTAGCGGCGGTTGAACTTCTCCACGCGGCCGGCGGTGTCCATCACCCGCTGGTTGCCCGTCCAGAACGGGTGGGAGTCCGAGGTGATGTCGACGGTGATCAACGGGTAGGTGTTGCCGTCCTCCCAGTCGATCGTGCGGGTCGACGTGGCCGTGGACCGGGTCAGGAACGCCTTCCCGGTCGCCTGGTCCTGGAAGACCACCGGGTGGTAGTCGGGGTGGATGCCCTGCTTCACAGCTCCTCCATCTGGTCGTGCCACTCGGCGAACGGGTCGACGAACTCCAGCTCGTCGCTCAACGCCGACTCCTCGTCGGTCACCAACGCCTCGCGCAGCGCCGCCGTGATCCCGTCCGGCTCGGCGGAGGCGGTGATCACCACCAGCTCCTGCGACCGGTCGCCGTACTCCGCGTCCCAGCCGGCCGCCGCCGAGGCCCGGCGCTCGGCGTCCACTTCGGACCAGTCCTCCACGGCCGCCAGCCACGGGCCGAGGTTGCCGACGTTCAGCGCGCCCCCGGCGGATTCCAGCCACAGCGCGACGTCCGGCTGGCTCGCGACCCAGAACCGCCCGCGGGTGCGCACGACGCCGTCGAGCAGGACGTCCAGGGCGTGGTGCAACCGCATCGGGTGGAACGGGCGCCGTGCCGTGAAGTGGACGACGGACGCGCCGTGCGCCGGCGTCAACGGCGGCTGACCGCGCAGCAACGGCCCGAAACCGTCGTCGACGCGTCCCCGGCGCGCGCCGGGCGGGATCGCGGCGAGCAGGGCGGGCACGTCCAGCGTGCCGAGGTCGTGGCGCGGCGCGCGCGGCGACAGGCGGTCGAGCACGGCGTCCAGCACCTCGCCGCCGCCGACGCCCGTCATCACCAGCGCGTCGGCGAACTCGGCCTGTCCCACCACGACCTGCGCCACGGTGCGCTCGTCGCCGGCCGCCGCGGCCATGCCGCGCTCGGCCAACGTGACGTCCCCGGTCGCGTCGGTCAGCCACGTGGTCCGGTCGACCACCGTGATCACGGCCTCGACCCGGATGTCGAGCCCGCGCAGGGCGAAGCAGACGGCTTCCGGCTCCAGCGCCGGGTCCAGGTGCACGACGACCCGTCCGCCCAGGCTTTGCAGCAGCGGCAGGAGGTCCAGGCGCAACGTGCACGAGACGCAGCCGTGCGCGAGCTCCAGCACGGTCAGCCGACCGTCGACCCAGCGGCGCACCACGCCCTCGGCCAGGCCGCTCAGGTCGTGGCGCACCAGCACCGATCCCGGTGACGCGCGCCAGACCTCGTCGGCGACGTCGTGGTGGGCGAGCCCGGCCACCAGTACCACCTCGGTTCCCATGTGGGGTACGGTAACTGGAAACGATTGTCATTTCAATTCAGGAGGTCGTGTGTCCTCGCGCCACTGCCGGCTGACCGGCCGCAAACCCGGCTTCGGCAAACAGGTCTCGCACTCGCACCGGCGCACGTCGCGCCGGTGGCTGCCCAACACGCAACGCCGCCGGTACTGGCTGCCCTCGGAGAACCGGCACGTCGTGCTGACCCTGTCCACCAAGGCGATCAAGACCGTGGACCGGCGCGGCATCGAGTCGGTGGTCGCGGAACTGCGCGCCCGCGGGGAGAAGGTCTGATGGCGAAGGGCAACGACGTCCGGCCGATCATCAAGCTCCGCTCCACGGCGGGCACCGGCTACACCTACGTCACCCGCAAGAACCGGCGCAACGACCCCGACCGCATGGTGCTGCGCAAGTTCGACCCGGTGGTGCGCAAGCACGTCGACTTCCGCGAGGAGCGCTGATGGCCAAGAAGTCCAAGATCGCGAAGGACCGGCAGCGGCGGGAGGTCGTCGCCCGGCACGCCGAGCGCCGCGCGGAGCTGAAGGAGATCATCCGCACCGATCCCGTGCGCCGCGACGAAGCACAGCGGGCGCTGCAGAAGCTGCCCCGTGACGCCAGTCCCACTCGGCTGCGCAACCGGGACGCCGTGGACGGTCGCCCCAGGGCGTTCCACCGCGCGTTCGGCCTGTCCCGCGTCCGGCTGCGCGAGATGGCGCACCGCGGCGAGCTGCCCGGCGTCAGCAAGTCGAGCTGGTGAGCCCGGTGGCCAGGACCGAACGCACGCCGAAGCGCCGGGTGAACCTGCTGAGCAAGGAGGGCGTCACCACAGTGGACTGGAAGGACGCGACCCTGCTGCGGAAGTTCATCTCCGACCGCGGCAAGATCCGCTCCCGCCGGGTCACCGGCCTCACACCGCAACAGCAACGCCAGGTGGCCACCGCCATCAAGAACGCCCGTGAGATGGCGCTGCTCCCCTATCCCGGCACGGGGCGGTGACCGGACGGGCCGCCGTCGTCGGGACGGCGGCGGCCCGTCCCACTTCTTGACCATCGCTTTACTCAGCGGGCGCGGTGCCCGATACTGGCGTCGAGGGGAGTACTTCCCAAGTGCCCGGCCGGTCAGTACGGACATCCCGTGAGGTGTCCCCGGTGGGCCGCCCGCCAGGGTGAAGGAGACCTCGGACTTCCACGTTCGAGGAGCCTTGATGCCTGTGCACGTCGCCGTCGCGGCGAGCCCCGCCGACTCCGTCGGGTCGCCGGTTCTGTGGTTGGTCAGCATCGCCGTCCTGGTCGTGCTGCTGGTCGCCGACTTCGCGGTCACCCGCCGTCCGCACGAGGTCTCGATGCGCGAGGCCGCGGGGTGGTCGGTGTTCTACCTCACGCTGCCGGTGGTGTTCGGGCTCTGGCTGTGGCACGCCGCCGGCAGCGACCGGGCGCTGGAGTTCATGACCGGGTTCGTGGTCGAGAAGTCGCTGTCGGTGGACAACCTGTTCGTGTTCATGCTGCTGCTCGCGGCCTTCGCCGTCCCGTCCGCCGTGCAGCAGCGCGTGCTGCTCTACGGCATCGTCGGCGCGTTGGTGCTGCGCGGCGTGTTCATCGCGGCCGGTGCGGCGATGCTGTCGGCGGGCACGTGGGCGTTCCTGGTGTTCGGGCTGGTCCTGTTCGCCTCGGCGGTGAAGCTGCTCCACGACGCGGTCAGCGGACCCGCCGCCGAGCGCGACGTGTCCCGGATGCGGTCGGTCCGGCTGTTGCGACGGCTGATGCCCGTCACCGACGACTACCGCGGCACCCGCCTGACCGTGCGCGAACACGGCCGACGCGCGCTCACGCCCTTGGCGGTCGTCGTGGTCGCGGTGTTCGCCACCGACGTGGTGTTCGCCGTCGACTCGGTGCCGGCCGTCTACGGCATCACCGACGACCCCTACCTCGTGTTCGCCACGAACGCCTTCGCCCTGCTCGGCCTGCGCGCCCTGTACTTCGTGCTGCAGTCCGCGCTGGCCAAGCTCGTCCACCTCAACCACGGGCTCGCGATCATCCTGGCGTTCATCGGGGCGAAGCTGGTGCTGCACTGGGCGCACGGCATCTGGCCCGGCGTGCCGGAGATCCCCACCCCGGTCTCGCTGGCGGTGATCATCGGTGTGCTCGCCGTCGTCACGGTCACCAGCCTGCGCAGCCGGCGACGCGCCGACGAGGAGGAGGCCGCCTCACCGCCGGGCTGACCGACCGCGCGCGCCGACGACCGCGGGCACGACCGCCAGCGCCAGGACACCGCCGCCCAGGGCCAGGACGGGGTAGCCGGCGGCGCTGACGACCAGGCCCGAGGTCAGGCCGCCGGCGGCGCCCGAGACGGCGACGGCGACGGCGACGTCGACCAGGCCCTGGCTCCTGGCGCGGGTGGCCGGCGGCGCCGCGTCGGTGGTGATCGCGGTGCCCGCGACCAGGCCGAGGTTCCAGCCGATGCCCAGCAGGGCCAGGGCCACCGCGGACGAGGCGGCGGAGCCGGTGGGCGCGAGGGCCGCGACGAGCCCCGCGGCCGACAGGGTCAGGCCGGACGCGGCGGCGACCGCCGTGCCGGTCGACGAGCCGGCCGGACAGCGGTGACGACAGGTACATCGCACCGACGTGGACGGCGATCACGAGCCCGGACGCGGCCGCGCCGTGACCGTGGCCGTGCAGGTGGACGGGCGTCATCGTCATGATCGCGACCATGACGAGCTGGGTGAGCACCATGACCAGCACGCCGACCCGCGCACCGGGGCGGTGACGTCCGACCTCCGGGGGCGGCCGGTCGTCCGGCTGGTCGAACGTGCGGGCCAGCAGCAGCGGGTCGGGGCGCAGCCAGGCGGTCAGGACCAGGGTGGCCACCGCGTAGGCGACGCCGGCGAGCAGGAACGACCCGACCAGGCGGGGCAGGCCGAGGGCGGCGGCGAGGTCGCCGGTCGGCGCGGCGAGGGTGGGGCCGACCACACCGCCCAGGGTCGTGGCGACGAGCACCGTGGACACGGCGCGGGCGCGGTGCGCCGGGGCGGCCAGGTCCGCCCCGGCGTACCGGGCTTGCAGGGTGGTCGCCGCGCCCGCGCCGTAGACGAACAGCGAGGCGAACAGCAGCACGGCGTCCCCCAGGACGGCGGCGGTGATCACGCCCGCGCTCCCGATCGCACCGGCCAGGTACCCGGCGGTGAGGCCGGGGCGGCGCCCGCGTGCCTGGGAGAGCCGCCCGACCGCGAACGCCGCCAGCGCGGTGCCGGCGGTGCCCACGGCGCTGGGCAGCCCCGCGAGGCCGGTGGAGCCGAGCACGTCCTGCGCGAGCAGCGCGCCGACCGTCACGCCGGCCGCCAGTCCGGCGCCGCTGAGCACCTGGGCGACGCCCAGGACGATCAGGCTGCGGCGCTGCGCGGCCGTGATGTCCCCGGCCGGCTTCGGCCTCGACCTGGTCAGCCCCGGTCGCCCAGGTCGAGGCGGTCGAGCAGCCCGGCGGCGGTGAACGCCTCCACCAGGTCGTCACGGCCCTCGGTGAAGTGCGCCCAGCTGTCGTAGTGCACGGGCACGACCTGGCGCGCGCCGAGGATCTCGGCGGCCTCGGCGGCCTGGGCGCTGTCGAGGACGATGGCCGCGCCGTCGAAGAGGATCGGGAACCGGGGAGCGCCGGCGAACAGGATGGCGGTGCCCACCGGGCCGAAGCGCTCGGCGACCTGCCGGACCACGTCGAGCGAGGCGTTGTCGCCGCTGACGTAGACCGCGGGCAGGTCGTCGCCGGTCAGCACGAAGCCGACGACCTGGCCGGTGAGCGGTTCGACCTCGGCCCGGGCCAGCGGACCGTGGATCGCGGGCACGCCGGTGACGGTGACCGTGCCGCCGTCGGGGCGGTCGAGGCGGACGGACTCCCAGTCGGCCAGTCCCCTGGCCCGCCCACCCAGCCGCTGCCCGCCACCGGGCGTGGTGAGGGTGAGCGGGACGTCGGCGAGCAGCGCCCGGCCGGCGTGGTCGAGGTTGTCCGGGTGCTCGTCGTGCGAGAGCAGGACCACGTCGACGGCGCCCAGGTCGGCCGGTGCGGCGGCGGACGGCGCCGTCTTGGTCAGCTTGCCGCGCGGCACGGCGTAGTCGCCCGGCGCGTCGAACGTCGGGTCGGTCAGGAAGCGCAGGCCGCCGTACTCGAACAGGGCGGTCGGGCCGCCGAAGACGCGGACGGCGAGCCGTTCGCCGGTGGTGCGGGTCATCGTAACCTCACGGATGATCAAGGGGCTATCCGTGAGGGACGGTAGCCCTTTCTCACGGAAAAGCACAACTCGTACCATGAGAGCCATGACGGACGCCCTGGCCGACGACGCCGCGCCGCCGCCCGCCCCCGGCGCGGAGGACTACCTCGCCCTCGACTTCGTCAACAGCGCCGTCGCACTGCCCGGCGGGCAGTTCACCGACCTCCTCGGCACGCCCGAGGGCACGAACCAGTGGCTCTTCGACCGCGGCCTCGCCCCGGCCGACGCCGGGGTGCGGGAGATCTGCGCGTCGCAACTGCGCTCGTTGCGCGAGCAGCTCAGGTCGCTCTTCGCCGCGCGCGTCGCCGGGGTGCCCGCCCTGCCGGCGGCCCTGTCGGCCGTCAACGACGCGTTGAGCAAGGCGCCGACGGCCGCGCTGCTGCAGTGGGACGAGCGGACCGGCCCTTACCGCGCGACACCGTGCCCCACCAACGAGATCCTCGACCGCGCGCTCGCGACCCTGGCCGCCAACGCCGCCGACCTCCTCACCGGCCCCGACGCCGACCGCCTGACCCACTGCGGCTCGACCCCGTGCAACCGCTACCTGCTGCGCCACGGCCGCCGCCACTGGTGCTCGACCCGTTGCGGCGACCGCGCCCGCGCCGCCCGTGCCTACGCCCGGCGCACCCGGCAGGCGAGCTGACTAACCGTCACCGGACCGGCCGCCCACTATCCTCTGTGGACAACTGCGGCTCGCGGTCCCCGGTCGCAAGTGGACGCGAAGGCCATTCACCCGACGTGACGGAGCGTGGCCGAGCGGCGCGCGTCATCCCACGTTGGTGGGATTCGGGCCGGCGACGGGTCTTTCCGCGCCGAAGAGTGGCACCGTGGTCCCCGGGGGGATTGCGATGAGCGCCGAAATGCGCCGGTTCCGGCGGGATCCGTTGGCTTCGATCGAACGCCTGCGCCGCCGTGCCCCGGCACCGGTGTTCCGGCTGCCGTGGGGCGACTGGTGCGTGGGCGACGCGGACCTGGCGCGGACGGTGTTGCACGAGCCCGCGTTCCACGGCGGGATGTCCGCGTTCTTCGGGAACCTGCTGCCCTCCCGGTCGGATCAGGAGGCGGTCGGGCGCGCGGTGCGGGACCTGCTGCGGGCGCGCGTGCCCGACTTCCACGCGGGGCTGGCCGCGGCGGTGGCCGAACTGCCCGCGGTCAGCAGGTGGCCCGCGGCCGGGACGGCGCTGGTGCACCGGTCCGCGGCCGACCTGCTGCTGCACCCGCGCACGCCGTCCGGGCTGCGGCGGTCGGTGGAGCGGGCCGCACTCGGCGGCGCGCTGATCCGCCCACCGCACGTGTGGCAGCGGGCGCAGGCGGAGGTGCTGCGCGGCAGGTTGCTGGCCGGCGTGGCCGCGGAGGTGGCGGCGCGTCGGGTGGTCGGGACCGGCGAGCCGCGCGACGTGCTGGACGCCGTGATCGGGACGTGCCCGGACGGGATGGCCGACCAGGCCGTGGCCGAGCTGTTCGTGGTGCTGTTCCGGGCGATCGTGGCGCCGGTCGGCTGCACGGTGGCGTGGTCGGTGCTGCTGGCCTGCCTGCACGCGCCCGGTTCGCGGTGGCCGTGGCCGGTCGACCGGGTCGTGCGCGAGGCGTTGCGGCACCGCCCGATGGCCTGGCTGGTCGTCCGGTCGACGCCGGCCGGGTTCGGCGAGGTCCCCGTGCGGCCCGGCGAGGTGCTGTCGGTCAGCCCCTACCTGGCGCACCACGACGAGCGGCACTGGACCGACCCCGACGTGTTCCGGCCCGACCGGTGGGCGCACCCGGGCGGGCACGGCCCCTACCTGCCGTTCGGCACGGGTCCGTTCACCTGCGCCGGCGCGTCGCCGGCCCAGGTCCTGATCACCGCGACGGTGACCGCGCTGGCCGACGACGCCCACCTGACCGTCACCGGGGGCGACGAGCGGCCGGTCCTGGCCGACGGCCTCGTACCCAGACCTTTCACCCTGCACCGGAGCGCGAGGGACGTGGACGACCACGACCGCCGCGTTGCGACGCGTCTTCACGGACCGGACCGGCCGTAGGTGGATCCGGGAGCAGGGCCCACCGGCCCGAGCGGCCTACCCGGGCCGGCCCGTCAGCGCGGCGTGGGCGGCGTCCACCACAGCCGTGCGCAGGGCGTCGAAGGGCTCGTCGGCGAAGAGCAGGAGGCAGTCGGCCAAGCCGCTCAGCGCCACGGCCGCCCGGGTCGCGTCCGCCAGCGACGGGTTCTCGCCGACCAGGAGGGCCGTCACCCGCGAGCGCAGGTCCAGGATGCGGTCGACCAGGCCCAGGTCGGCGAGCGCGGCCGACTCCCGGACCAGCAGCGCGACCGCCTCGCGGTGCCTGAAGTGGAAGGTGAAATAGCCTTCCAGCAACGGTCGCGGGCCGTCGGGCGGGCGGGCCTCCAGCTCCACCACGAACGCGTCGCCGTCCTCGATCAACGGCTCGACGATGCTGCGCACCAGCGCGTCGCGCGACGGGAAGTGGTAGTAGAGCGCCGGTTTGGTGACTCCCAGGCGGTCCGCGATCTCCTGCAGGCTGGTGCCCCGCACGCCCCGCTCGAGGAAGAGCTCGCGTGCCACTGCCTGCGCACGCGCCTTCGTGTCGACCCCCCTGGCCATGCCACCCAGTTTACCGAGCGTTCAGCGCGGCGTTGCGCGCCGAACGCGGTCGCGCCGGCCCTCCGTGATCGGGTCGGGCGCCACGCGCCGGTCAGGTGAGCCGGTCGACCACCTCGGCCGGTGAGGGCATGGTGGCGATCTCGATCGCGAGGCGGCGCGCGCCCGCACGGGCGGCGTCGTCCACGAGCAGCGCGCCCGCCGCCGCCGTCACCGCTTCACGGCTGACCTCACCGGGCAACAGGCGCGCGCCGGCGCCCGCGTCGAGGACGGCCTGGGCGTTGCCGAACTGGTCCGCGCCCTGCGGCAGGAGCAGTTGCGGCACGCCCGCGGCGAACGCGCCGAGCATCGTGCCGCTGCCGCCGTGGTGCACGACCAGGTCGACCTCGCGCAGCAGGCGGTGCTGCGGCGTCCACGCCGTCAGCCGCACGTTGTCCGGGGCCGGGCCCAGCGCCGCCACGTCCACCACCGGCCCGGTCGCCACGACGACGTCCACCGGCAGCGCGGCCAGCCCGTCGACCGCCTGCCGCAGCACGTCGGTCGAGGCGTAGGCGGTGCCCAGGGTCAGGTACACGAACGGCCGGGAGCCGCGTTCGGGCACGTCGCCCGGCCGTGACCAGCCGACCGGGCGCAGCGGGACGCGGTCGGTCGCGCGGAACTGCGGCGACTGCACCGAGTCCGGGCAGATGTCGACGCTGCGGGCCGGCGGGAGCGTGACGCCGAGTTCGGCGGCCAGCGCGTCGAACGCCGCCACCATCGCCTCCGACATCGGCCCCGGCGACACCCGGCCGAACGTGTGCGCGATCGCGGGCACGCCCGCCGCCGCGCCGGCCAGCGCCGCGCCCAGCGTGGCCAGGTCGTGGACGAGCAGGTCCGGCCGGTGGGCGCGCAGCAACGGCGTCAGGTCGGCGAACCACCGGCGCGGCAGCACGTCGCCGATGACGTGGCCGATGCCCCGGTCGGTGGGCTCGACCCCGGCGAACGCCTCCGCCATGCCCATCCCGGCGGGCTCGGCGCGCAGCCCGGCTTCGCGCAACGCGGGCAGGAACGGCTCACCGGCGGCGAACACCACGTCGTGCCCGGCATCGCGGGCGGCCAGGGCCAAGGGGATCGAGGGGTAGGTGTGTCCGTGGGCTGCGAGCGCAGCGAACATCAAGCGCACTCTCCAGCCTAGCGCCGGGAATCAGCACGCCGCCGGCACGCGCCACCCGGCCAGGTGACACCCGATAAGCTCCACCGTGGGGGCAGGTCGCCGGACGCAGGGGGAACCGCGGTGCTCAGAGCTGTGATCTTCATCGTCTCCGGCGTGGCCTTGATCGCGTTCGGCGGCTGGCTCGTGGTGGACGACCGGCGCCTGGTCGACACGCAGGCCGAGGTGGTCAGGGTCGCCCAAGCCGACGGCGGCGACTGGAAGTCGACCGTGCGGTTCACCACGGCCGACGGCGAGGAGGTCACCGAGACCCTCCCGCCGTCCGACCGGAGCCGGCGCCGGGCGACCGGGTGGAGGTCAGCTACCGGCCGAACAACCCGAGCGCCGCCCACTTCCCGGAGGACGGGCAGAACCTGTACCTCTGGCCCGCGGTCGGGCTCGGGCTGATCGTCGTCGGCGTGGGGTCGATTCTCTGGTTGCGGCGCCGTCCTGGCTGACGTCCACGACCGGATCTCTCACCACCGGACGTCGCTCACCACTGGATGTCGCTCACCACTGGATGTCGCTCACCACTGGATGTCGCTCAACGCCTCCAGCGGTGCGCGCTCGTCCAGGGATTCCGGCACGACCAGGGTGTCCGCCGCCGTCAGCGCCGCCGGGAACGTGAAGCCGCAGCGCTCCTCGACCTCGCCCAGCCGCACCTGGAAGACGCGGAACTCGTCGAGCTCCAGCGATTCCAGCTGGTTCAGGTTCTGGGTCAGCACGAACGCCCGCGCCTTCAGCGTGCCCGCCGAGGTGAACGCGATCACCTTCCAGTACTCGCGCGGCAGCGCCACCCCGCGGAAGACGCGGTCGTCGGACCGGAACACCGGGCCGCCGTAGACGCTCACCCGGAGGTCGTCGACGTCCACGTCGGCCAGCACCGCGTCCTCGAGCCTGCCCCACAGGCCCTGCCGCATGCTCTGGTTGAAGTCGTCCATCTGGGGCGTGATGTTGGTGAAGAAGAACGAGTCGACGTTCGCCTTCTGCGCCACCGCCTTCGGGCCCCACAGCAGGTCGGCGCGCCGGGCCAGGTGGCCGCGGTCGAGCCGGTTGCCCCGGTACAGCTCGTCGCCGACCTGGAACTGCGCCGGCAGCCGCGGGTCGAGCACGAACGGGATGCCGGTGCGGTTGATCGACTTCAGGTCGCCGCCGTCGATGTTCCACGCCACCCAGAAAGCGAACCGCCGCGACTTGCTCTGCGCCAGCGAGAAGTGCGTGTAGTCGACCACCACCGACCCGTTCAGCTCGACCGCGTCGGCCCGCGCCGCCTCGCCGAGCTCCGGCACGCCGGCCGGCGTGCCGAGGAAGTTCTCGTCGAACCCGACCAGCGCGGCGGCCTCGACCTTGCGCGGCGGCGTGAGCGTGATGCCCAGCTTCTCGAACACCGAGCCGGGCAGGCACGCCAGCGCGTGCTCGTCGGGGCTGTCGCCCGCCTCGCCCGCGAAATGCAGGCCCGCCATGGTCTTGCCGGTCTTGCCGTTGGACGCCTTGAACACCCACGCGGAGCCGGAGTCGCCGCCCATGCTGATCTCGCCGTCGGCGGCGGGCCGCGCCGGGTCCGGCCCGATCTCGAAGCAGCCGATCTGCCGCTGGCCGACGCCGGGGCCGTAGTCGATCTTGACGAGGGTGTCCACGCGGCGGACCACGCCGTGCGTCACGCCGGTCGTCCGACCGCTCTTGACGACCTTGTCGCCCAGTTCGGGCTCGCCGATCCGGTCCACCCGCACGCCGAGGTCGAGGATCTCCGCCTCGAACCGCCGGTCCTCGATGGTGGCGATGGCGCAGTCGCCCGCCGCGCCGAGGTGCGACCGCACGAGCCGGCCGAGCCGGTTGCGGTCGGTGCGGTTGTCGTCGTGCACGCCGGGCTGCACCACGTCCTCGCCCAGCGCGCCGTTCGGGCCGTGCAGGACGTGCCAGTTGCTCAGCGCGTACGGGGTGCCGTCGACCCGGTCGTAGACGACGCAGCCGAACGTGCCCGCGGAGACGCGCACGTGGCCCACGCTCACGCCCGGCGACACCGGGTCGACCCGCGTCTTGCGCACGTCGCTGACCGTCTCCTCCACCACGTGGAAGTCGACCCGGTAGTCGCGTTGCAGCACGTCGGTCGGCACGGGCACGCCGTCGACCTCGATCGTCTCGGGCAGCAGCGCCGTGCCGAGCGCGCGCAACGCCTCGGGCTCGGCCTTCTGCCGGACGGTGAACTGGATGGCGATCTCGTCCGTCGGCTTGCCGTCGGCCACCTTGTAGCCGATGCCGATCGAGGACACGTTCGGGTCACGCAGGTAGTCGGCGCCCTTGGTGCGCACGAACCGCCTCAGCGACGCCGGCAGACCGTTCTTCTTCTTGACCATGAGCGCAGACCCCCTGTGTGTGCGCGCCGGTGGCCTTGCTGTCGACGTCACCTGATCCGGTGTTAGCGCAACTCCGCTGCGTTCACCCATTCGGCCTAATGACTGACCACCGAATGCAGTCTGCACCCCCGAGAAGGCTGAAAGTTGACCATCGGGCGACTGATCGTTGAACTCTGATCGGACCTGTCGCCGCTCCCGTGCACGTGCTGTGGTTCAAGGACGAGCACGTTCCCCGACGAAACCCTGCTTGTTGGAGGAGCCGTGAAGATCAGACACGTGACGGTGGCGGGCGCGCTGCTGGCCGGCCTCGTCACCCCGACCGCGTACGCCGCCCCGGCGCCGCACGCCGCCCCGGCGCCGCACGCCGCCCCCGTGCTGCCCGCCGACCGAGCACAGGCCGTCGCCGGCAGCTACATCGTGGTGTTGAAGCGGCACGAGGACCTGGCCGCGACGCGATCCACCGCACCGAACGTCACGTTCACCTACCGGACGGCCCTGCCCGGGTTCGCGCTGCGCGCCACCGCCTCGGAGGTCGCACGGCTCGCCGCCGACCCCCGCGTCGCCTACATCGCCCAGGACGCCCGCGTCCGCCTCACCGCGCAGGACCGCACCGCGCGGCCGGCCACCGGGCCCAACCTCACCGCGCAGGACCTCGTGGTCCAGCCCGACCCGCCGTCGTGGGGCCTGGACCGCATCGACCAGCGCTCCCTGCCGCTGGACAGGAAGTACTTCCACCCGAACACCGCGCCCACCGTGCGGGCGTACATCTTCGGCACCGGCATCCGGTACACGCACCAGGAGTTCGACGGCGCGGCCGTGCCCGGGCTCGACACCGTCGGCGGCGTCACCCCGCCCGGCAACGACTGCAACGGCCACGGCACGCACATGGCGGGCACGGTCGGCGGCCGGACCACCGGCGTGGCGAAGGACGTGACGCTGGTGTCCGTGCGGGTGCTGAACTGCCAGGGCTCCGGCACGTACTCGCAGATCATCGCGGGCATCGACTGGGCGACGCAGGACGCGGCGGCGAGCGGCCGGCCGGCGGTCGCGCTGATGACGCTCGGCGGTGGGGCGAACCAGGCGTTCAACGACGCCATCACCCGGTCGATCAACGCGAACGTGCACTACTCGGTGGTGTCCGGCAGCTCCAACGCCAACGCGTGCGGCTACTCGCCCGGCAGCACGCCGTTGGCCACCACCGTCGGCGCGACGGACGCCAACGACGTGAAGGCGAGCTTCTCGAACTTCGGCACGTGCATCGACGTGTGGGCGCCGGGGGTGAACATCACGTCGGCGTGGGGCACCTCGGACACCGCGTACTCGACCATCAGCGGTTCCACGGCGTCCGCGCACGCGGCGGGCGTGGCGGCGCTGTGGCGGCACCGGTTCCCGGGTGACTCGGCGGTGGCGGTGGCCGAGGCGTTGCGGGCCAACGCCACCCCCGGCGTGATCACGAACCCGGGCGTCGGGTCGCCGAACCTGTTGCTGTTCATGGGGATGGTCCCGGTGTAGGCCTGTGCCGGCCTACAGGAGGCCCCGGTCACGGGCGTAGACGGCGGCCTGCGTGCGATCGCGCAGGCCGAGCCGTCCGAGGATGCGGGAGACGTGGTTCTTCACCGTGCCCTCGCTGAGGTGCAGGCGTCCGGCGATCTCGCGGTTCGTGCGTCCGCCGGCGACCAGGCGCAGCACGTCCACCTCGCGTTCGGTGAGCCCGTCGGGCCGTTCGGTCCCCAACGCGGACGCCAGCCGTGCCGCCGCGGCCGGGTCGAACTGCACCACGCCCGAGTGCGCGAGCCGCACCGCCGCCGCCAGCTCGACGGCGGGCCGGTCCTTGAGCAGGTAGCCGCTCGCACCCGCCTTCAGCGCCCGAACCACGTACGCCTCGTCGTCGAACGTCGTCAGCATGACCACCCGTGCCCGCGCACCACGACGGCGCAGTTCCGCGAGCGCGTCGATGCCGTCCATCACCGGCATCCGCACGTCCATCAGCACCACGTCCGGATCCACCGCGACCACCGACTCGACCGCGGCCTCCCCGTCACCGGCCGTGCCGACCACCGCGATGCCCGGCTGGAGGTCGAGGAGGGCCGCGATGCTCTCGCGGATGAGCCGCTGGTCGTCCACCACGACCACGCGCACGTCACCCCCGCCGCCCTTGTTCTCGTCGCTCACATCATCCCTGTCGCTCACATCATCCCTGTCGCCCACACCATCCCGGCCTCTCACACCGCCCCCCTGGGCACGACCACCGTGAGCCGGGTGCCCGAACCACCGTCCACCTCGACCGACCCACCGACCAACCCGATCCGCTCGCGCACCCCGCGCAGGCCGAAGTCTTCCCGTTCCACCGAGAACCCGGGCCCGTCATCGGCCACCACCAGCCGTGCCTGCCGGGGTCCGCAGTGGACGGTCACGGTGACGTCCGAGCCGGCGGCGTGGCGCATCGCGTTGGTGATCCCCTCCTGCGCGGCCCGGTAGAGCGCCAGCAGGGTGCGGGGCGCGTAACGGGACTCGTCACCCGTGCAGGCGACGGACACGCCCAGCCCACCGGCCAGGCGCGTCAGCGACTCAGCCAACCGGAAGGGCTCCCGCATAGCCCGGACGGACGTGCGCACGTCCTCCAACGCCCGCCTCGCCGACTCCCGCGCGTCCTCGATCGCCTGATCCGCCACCGCCGCGTCCCGGTCCCGGAAGGCCGACGCCTTCTCCAGCAACACCGACACCGCGGTCAGGTGGTGCCCAATCCCGTCGTGCACGTCCCGCGCCACCCGATTCCGCTCCGCGGCGGCCGACAACTCGGCCATGGCCAACGCCAGCACCAGCCCGATCCCGAACATCAACAGGTCGGACACGTGCTCGACCGACCGCGTCCACCCCGGCGCGGTGAGCTGGAACGCGACCACCAGGAAAACCGCCGTACCCACCCCAACCCCAACCGCCACCACCCGCCCGAACGCGAAGTACGCGCCGAACGGCAACAACAAGAACAACACCCGCGCCATACCCGACCCGTCGGCGAACGCGATCACCACCACCAACCCCGCCTGCACCACCAGCACAACCGCCGCCCGCCCCCGCGCCCCACCCACCAACCGCCGCAACCCGACCACCGAATACCGCACCCCGCCCGCCGCACGCTGCACCCCGCCCGCCAAGTGCCGCGCCCCAACGGCCGCGCGCCGCGACCCGAGCGCCGCGAACCGCGAACCGAACACGTCGACCAGCACGAGCGCGACGAGCCCGCCGACGAACGGCAGCCACCGCGTCTCCCCGAGCCCAGCGAGCCCCGCATAGCCACCAGCCACCATCACCACGCCGCACAGCAGCGGCGATAACCACGACACAGGACGCACCCCCGCAGGCTACGTCGCACACCTCGGATCGCGCGCCTGCCACCGAAGGCCCGGAGTGCTGGCGGCCGGGACCGATGGCCGGGAGTCGGGAGCCGGTTGCCGGACACCGGGCACCGGGTGCCGGAGCCGGGTGCTCAGGTGCCAGAGCAAGGTTTCCGCGTGCCGGAGCCGGTGCCGGGTCGGGAGCCGGTCGGGCGCCCGGAGCCGGGTCGGCGGGAGAGGCCGGGTGCCAGGACGGCGGACGGCCTGGGCCGGAGGCCGGTGCCGGGCCAGCGGCCAGCGATCGGGGACCGAGGGCCGGTGATCGGGGGCAGGTGATCGGCGGCCGGGTCGGGGGACGGGGATCGTTGGCCGCTGAGGACGGGGCGAGGGCGGGCGGTGGTCGGGTCAGAGGCCAGGCCGTGGCTGTGTCAGAGGCCAGGCCGTGGCTGTGTCGGGGGCGGGTCGAGGCTGTGTCGGGGGGGCGGGGGCGGGACTGCGTCGGGGCCGGGGCGGGGCGGCGGTCGGAGGCGGGGCGGCGGTCGGAGCCGGGGTCGGGGGTGGGTGGTGGTCGGAGGCAGGGGCGGTGGTTGAGGGCGGCCTCTTTGTTCAACCGACGTTCGGGGGCATTGGAAACGGCGTTTTGATTGATCCCTTTTTTGCAGATCACCCGATCGTGGAAGTCGGCGGCACGTGCCGATCGGCACCCCGGCACTGGCCGCTCGGCACTCCCGGGGCCCCGACCTGCGCGAATACCGTCCCCACCCATGACGTTCCTGCTGCGATTCGGCGCCCTCTGCGGCACGCTCTCAGGCCTCTTCATCGCCCTACCGGGAGCGGTCGAGGGGTTTGTCGGGGAGACGACCGCCACCAGCCTGGTGCTCGGCGTCTCCCCCGCCCTGGCCGCGCCGCTCCTCACGGCCCTCTACCTCAAACAACCCCGCACCACCCTGGGCACGGCCGGCTACGCGACGAACATCGTGGGCCTCGGCCTGTTCGGCGCGGCGGCCTACGCGGTGAACATCGTCCTGTTCCACCTCGACCAGCCGACGCTCGCCGCACCCACCACCGCGGTCCTCACCGCCAGCGCCCTGGTCTTCGCCCTCGGCACGATCACCTTCGCGATCAGCATGATCAAGAGCCGCGCCCACCCGTCCGTCCCGGCGTGGACCTACGCCATCGCCGTACCCGTCTTCACCTTCGCCACCCGCCTGCCAGACTCGCTGCTCACCAGCGCCCTGCACGTCGTCGTCGGCGGCGCGCTCGTCTGGCTCGCCCGCTCGGTCTACCCCGCCAACCGCCCGGCCACGACCAGCAGCAGCACGATCACCGCGAGCGCCGCGTAGGGCACGTACACCCGAGGCCGGCCGCGGGTGCCCGCCCACGTCAGCACCGCCGACACCGCCCACACCAGCGCGGTGCCGCCCGCGGCCACGATCATCGGCACCCGCCCGTACGAACACACACCCGACACGGAGTAGTCGCAACTACCCGTCGGGGTGAACGCCATCAACCCGTACACGATGGCGATCGGCGCGAGGACGCACAGCAGCACCATGCCGAGCACGGCGAACCCCTTCATGGACCCGCACGGTAGCAGCACCACCGCGCGGGTCCACAAAGGACCACCAAAGACCACAAAGGACCAAGGGCTACGGAGCCCAAGGCGCGGTCACGGCCCAGCTCACGTCCGCGTCATAAGACGTCGGGTTGTCGTACGCGTGAGCACCGCCGTTCACCGCCACCCACACCTCCTCCGCGTAGTGCCGCACGCTCGCGCCCAACTCGTTCACCGACGCCAACCGCACGCCGCCGACCCCGGGCTGGGCGCAGAACGTCGCGTCCCGCCGGAACAGGTCGCTCCCGTCCGACGCGCCCAACCTCACCCGGAACGACGCGTGCCGCAGGTACTGCCCCGGGAAGTTGCGCGACTCGAACGAGTAGCACGACGGCTCCGACAGACCACGCCGCACGACGAAGGTCGCGTCACCCTTCAGCAACGCCGAACTGCCCGCGTTCACCACGTCGGTGCGCACCACGCCGTCCTGGTGCCGCAGGTACCGGTCCGTGAAGCCGGCCGTCGTCACCCGGAACGACCGCGCCTGGTCCAGCGGGAGGTCCGCACCGCTGCGCCACAGCGGCACGACCGCCGCCCACGTGGTGTCGGCCGTGAAGCTCGTCGCGCTGTCCCACGGGTTCGTCCCGCCGGACCGCGCCAGGTACACGCCCTCCTGGTAGTGGCGGATGAACTGGCCGGGCAGGTTGCGCGACTCCAGCACCGTGCCGCCCGCCCCGGCCCGCGCGCAGAACGTGGCGTCCCCGGCGAACGCCGCCGACCCGTCGTTGGCGTCCGACCGCACCCGGGACGCGGAGTGCCGCAGGAACCGCCCCGGGAAGTTGCGCGACTCGAACGACAGGCACGCCGCGTCCGACAACCCAGGCCTGGCCCAGAACGTCGCGTCCAGCCGACCGGTGTCGTCGGAGATCACGTCGGTGCGCGCGAGCGCGTCCCGGTGCCGCAGGTGCCGGTCGGTGTAGCCGGACGTGGTCACCCGCAACGAGATCACCTCGCCGCGCCCGACCTCGGTGCCGTTGGCCAGCGCGAGCACCCGCTGGTTGACCTCGCGCACCCGCGCCTCGGTCATCTTCAGCACCTGGCGGTCGTAGGTGTAGAAGCCGTTGACCTCGTTCTCCACGTCGTACGGCTCGGTGTAGACGGATGCCGACAGCCCGCGCGTGTGCACGAAGCGCCCGACCTCCTTGGTGATCTCCACGTACCGCCCGGTCAACGACGCCTCGTCCGGGAACAGCTCGCCGTAGGCGAACCCGGCGCCCGGCTGCCACTCGTGGCCGACGACCCGCCGACCGAGGCCGCCGAACTCGCCGAGCACGGCGACCCGGTTGGCGTCGGGCAGCCGGGTGGCGCCGGACATCTGGTAGGCGTGGTCGTCGATGACGTCGCCGTTGCCCGGGTCGGGGTCGGAGACGCAGCAGTTGGAGCCGGAGTTGTGGTTGATCAGCCGGGTGTTGTCGATCGACCGGACCAGGTTCACGATCCGGCCGGCGTCGTACTCGCCCCAGCCCTCGTTGAACGGCACCCACTGCACGATCGACGTGATGCCCTTGAGCTGGTCGACGATCCGCCGCAGCTCGGACTCGAAGTGGGTGCGCCCGTTGGGCACCTCGTCGACGGCGTCCAGCGACGGCATGTCCTGCCACACCATCAGGCCGAGCCGGTCGGCGTGGTAGAACCAGCGGGCGGGTTCGACCTTGATGTGCTTGCGCACCATGTTGAAGCCGAGCGCCTTCTGCCGCTCCAGGTCGAACCGCAGGGCGGCGTCGGTGGGCGCGGTGTAGATGCCGTCGGGCCAGTAGCCCTGGTCGAGGGTGCCGAGCTGGAACACGAACTTGCCGTTGAGCAGCGGCCGCATCACGCCGCCGACCATCGCCTTGCCCAGCGACCGCATGCCGAAGTACCCGGTGACGACGTCGCTGCCCAAGGTGACCCGCAGGTCGTAGAGGAACGGGTCGTCCGGCGACCAGAGCCTCGCGTTCGGCACGGGCACGCGCAGGTGACCGCCCACGGTGCCGCTCGCCGTGCCGACGACCTGCCCGCCGGAGAGGACCTCGGCGCGCACCGGCTGGCCGGCCGTGCCCTGCACGACCAGGTCGAGCACGCCCGCCGGCACGTCGGGCGTGGTGTCCAGGCGCGTGATGTGGTTGGCCGCGACCGGCTCCAGCCACACCGTCTGCCAGATGCCGGACGCCGCGGTGTAGAAGATGCCGCTGGGGTCGCGCCGCTGCTTGCCGATCGGGTACTGGCTGCCGTCGATCGTGGACCGCACGCCGACGATCACCTCGTTCGAGCCCGCACGCAGCGCGGAGGTGATGTCGAACGAGAACGCGTCGAACCCGCCGGTGTGGGTGCCGACGCTGACGCCGTTGACCCAGACGCGGGTCTCCCAGGTGACCGCGCCGAAGTTCAGCTTCACGCGGCGGCCGTTCCACCCGGTCGGCGTGGTGAACGCGCGGCGGTAGAACATGTGGTCCTCGTGCCGCTTGATGCCCGACAGCGCGGACTCGATCGGGTAGGGCACCAGGACGCCCTCGGCGAGCGTGCGGCCGAACGGCGGCGAGGACAGGTTCGGCGCGCCGGCGAACTCCCACACGCCGTTGAGGTTGAGCCAGTCGGAGCGGACCAGCTGCGGGCGCGGGTACTCGGGCAGCGCGTTGGTCGGCGACACCTGCCCGGTCCACGGGGTGGTGAGCGGCGCCGGTTTGGGCTGCCAGACCGCCGCGGTGGCGGTGCCGGGCAGGGCGACGAGGAAGGTGCTGAGGAGGGTGCTGAGGGCCAGCAGTCCGGTCAGGCCGGACGACAGCTTGCGCATGGGTGGCTCCACGATCGGCAGGGTGCTGGTGACGTGGGTGCTGTGCGGTGAGGTGGTGCCGGGTGCTGCGGGTGGGTGCTGTGCGGTGAGGTGGTGCAGCGAGCGGGTGGTGCGACTGCAGGCAGGAGTTGGTGACCTGGGTCACTTGCAGTTCTTACCTCGTCGATACAACGTTGTAAAGCGGCCGACCGGCCGGCTACGATCCCGGTCGTTCCCGAGAATCCCTGCTGAAGGCCCGACCCGAGAGCACCGGAGGCACCGCTTGGCCACGCTCAAAGACGTCGCCGCGCTGGCCGGCGTGTCGGTGAAGACGGTGTCGAACGTGGTCAACGGCTACGCGTTCGTGAAACCGGAGAACCGCCGCCGGGTCGAGGAGGCGCTCACCGCCACCGGCTACCGGCCCAACATCGGCGCGCGCAACCTGCGCCGCGGCCGAACGGGTTTCCTCGCCCTGGTGCTCCCGGAACTGGTGGTGCCGTACTTCGCGGAGCTGGCCGGCCTGGTGCTCGGCGCGGCGCAGGAGCAGGAGTGGAACGTCCTGATCGAGCAGACCCTGGGCACCCGCGAGGGTGAACGGGACACGTTGGCCTCGCTCGGCCCGCACATGATCGACGGCGCGATCGTGAGCCCGGAGGCGCTGGAGGCGCGCGACTTCGGCGAGCTGGCGCCCGGCATACCGGTGGTGATGCTCGGCGAGCACTCGGTGGACCTGCCGATCGACCACGTCGGCATCGACAACGTGGAAGCGGCCCGGGTGGCGGTGGCGCACCTGGTGGGCCTGGGCCGCACCCGGATCGCGGCGATCGGCGCGCACCCCCACCGCGGCACGGCGGCGCAACGCCTGGAGGGCTACCGCAAGGCCCTCGGCGACGCCGGGCTGCCGGTGCGCGACGACCTGGTCGCGACCGCGTTGAACTACCACCGGCGCGACGGCGCGGAGGCGATGGCGCGCCTGCTCGCCGCCGACGAGCCGCCGGACGCGGTGTTCTGCTTCAACGACCTGCTCGCGGTGGGCGCGGTGCGCGCCGCGGCCGAACGCGGCGTGCGGGTGCCCGCCGACCTCGCGGTGGTCGGGTTCGACAACACCGAGGAAGGCACGTACAGCCTGCCGACGCTGACCACGGTCGCGCCGGACAAGGCCGCGATCGCGCGGGCGGCGGTCGACCTGCTGCGACGGCGCGTCGACGACCCGGGACGGCCGCCGGAGCACGTGCGGACGCCGTTCTCGTTGGAGGTCCGGGAGAGCACGAGGGGTGGCGCATGACGCGGGACGGGGTCTTCGAGGCACCGGGTCGGATCAACCTGATCGGCGAGCACACCGACTACAACGACGGTTTCGTGCTGCCGATCGCGTTGCCGCACGTCGTGCGGATCACGGCGGCCCGGCGGGACGACAGCGTGCTGCGGGTGTCGTCGCGGCAGGCTTCGGGCGTGACCGAGGTCCGCGTGGTCGACCTCGTGCCGGGTGCGGTGACCGGGTGGGCGGCCTACGTGGCGGGCGTGGTCTGGGCGTTGCGCGAGGAGGGTCACCCGATCGGTGGATTCGGTCTGCTCGTGGACGGCCAGGTGCCGTTGGGGGCGGGGTTGTCGTCGTCGGCGGCGTTGGAGAGCGCGACCGCGTTGGCGGTGACCGAGCTGTCCGGCGTGTCGCTGGACCGGCGGTCGTTGGCGCGGATCGCGCAGCGGGCGGAGAACGAGTTCGTCGGCATGCCGTGCGGGATCATGGACCAGTCGGCGTCCCTGCTGGCGCGGGAGCGGCACGCGTTGCTGCTCGACACGCGCTCGATGGAGACCGAGCACATCCCGTTCGACCTCGCCCCGGTCGGGCTCACGCTGCTGGTGGTGGACACGAAGGCGCCGCACCGGCTGGTGGACGGCGAGTACGCGGCGCGGCGGCGGGACTGCCACCGGGCGGCGGAGCTGCTCGGCGTGCCCGCGCTGCGGGACCTGGACGGTGCGGAGCAGGACTTGCCGGAGCGGCTCGCCCGGCGGGTGCGGCACGTGGTGGCGGAGAACGCGCGGGTGGCGCGGGTGGCGGACCTGCTGCGCGCCGACCGGATCCGCGAGATCGGGCCGTTGCTGACGGAGTCGCACGCGTCGTTGCGCGACGACTACGAGGTGACGGTGCCGGAGCTGGACGTCGCGGTGGAGGCGTTGGTGGCGGCGGGCGCGCTGGGGGCGCGGATGACCGGTGGCGGGTTCGGTGGTTGTGTGATCGCGCTGGTGGAGGAGGCGGCGGCGCAGGCGTGCACGACGGCGGTGCTCGAAGCGTTCGCCGGGCGTGGGTTCGCGAAGCCGGAGTGCTGGACGGCGGTGGCGGCGGCGGGTGCGCGTCGGGCGGACCCGGTGCGGGTGGTGTGAGCGGAGCGGACCCGGTGCGGGTGGTGTGAGCGGAGCGGACCCGGTGCGGGTGGCGTGAGCGGAGCGGACCCGGTGCGGGTGGCGTGAGCCGAGCGGCGGTGTGAGCCGAGCGGCGGTGTGAGCCGAGCGGCGGTGTGAGCCGAGCGGCGGTGTGAGCGGGTCGGGTTCATGGGAATTCTCGATCGGCTGGGATCGCAGGTATTCGGGAGGTTCTTCGGTAACCAATACAGCTGCTAGTTGGACACCCGTTAACCTGCACTGTCGTGCCATCGGCCCCTTCGCGCTGACCAAAGGACGCTTCGGCCCCTCCACCGGGCGTACACGTCGGGGATGGCCACTGATCACCTTCGCCGTGTACGCAGTACCGGAACGCGTTCTTCCCGGCCCTGCACCGAAGGAGAGCTGTGTCCCCACTGACCCGACGAACGCTCATCGCCGGCGGCATCGCGAGCGCCGGCGTGACGGTCCTCGCCCCCACCACCGCGAACGCCATCTCCTACCCGTTCACGTTGGGCGTCGCCTCCGGTGAGCCCGTCGCGGACGGCTTCGTCATCTGGACGCGCCTCGCGCCCAGCCCGCTCAACGCCGACGGCCTCGGGGGCATGGGCAGCGCCTCGGTCGCGGTGGAGTGGCAGGTCGCGACGGACCAGCGGTTCACCCAGATCGCGCGCAGCGGCACGGCGACCGCGACGCAGTCGTGGGCGCACAGCGTGCACGTCGAGGTGTCCGGCCTGCAGCCCGGCCGCGAGTACTTCTACCGGTTCCGCGCCGCCGGGCACATCTCACCCGTCGGCCGCGGCGTCACCGCGCCCGCGGTCGGCACGAGCCCGTCGCTGACCATGCTGTTCGCCTCCTGCTCGCACTACGAGGAGGGCTACTTCACCGCCTACCGGCGGATGGCCGAGGAGAACCCGGACCTCATCCTGCACCTGGGCGACTACATCTACGAGGGCGCGGCCACGACCACGAAGGTGCGCAAGTTCGCGCCCGGCGTGGAGATCGCGGGCCTGGCGGACTACCGGGTCCGGCACGCGCAGTACAAGACGGACGTCGACCTCCAGGCCGCGCACGCCGCCGCGCCGTGGCTGGTCGTCTGGGACGACCACGAGGTGGAGAACAACTACGCGGACCTGGTGCGCGCCAACACCTCCCCCGCCGGTGACTTCAAGGTGCGCCGGGCGGCGGCGTACAAGGCGTACTACGAGCACATGCCGCTGCGCGCCGCGCAGGCCCCGGTCGCGGAGAACATGCAGCTGTACCGCCGGGTCCGGTGGGGCAGCCTGGCCACGTTCCACATGCTCGACACCCGCCAGTACCGCGACGACCAGGCGTGCGGCGACGGCACGAAGGTGTGCGCGGAGGCCGACGACCCGGCGCGCACGCTGCTCGGCACCACGCAGGAGACGTGGCTGCTCGACGGCATGCGGCAGAAGCTCGGCACCTGGGACTTCCTCGGCCAGCAGGTGTTCTTCGCGCAGAAGCTGGCCTCGGCCGACGGCGCGAAGTCGATGGACTCGTGGGACGGCTACAGCGCCAACCGCGGCCGCCTGCAGCGCGGTTGGGACGCGGCGGGCCTGCGCAACACCGTCGTGCTGACCGGTGACGTGCACCGGTCGTGGGCCGCCAACCTGATGAACAACTACGCCACGCAGGACCGGGTCGTCGGCACCGAGCTGGTGACCACGTCGATCACGTCCAGCGGCGACGGCAACGCCACCGACACGGGCCTGTCCAGCCTCAACCCGCACGTGAAGTTCTACAAGAACCTGCGCGGCTACGTCCGCACCGTCACCACACCGACCCAGCTGAACGTCGACTTCCGCTTCGTGGACCGGGTCACCGTGCGCGACTACCCGGTCCGGACCTTGCAGAGCTACGTCGTCCAGGCAGGCAACCCGGGATTGCAGGCGCCATGAAGAAGCTCAGCCAGCGAAATGTCGCACGGATGATCGGAGCGCCGACGATCGCGGCGCTCATGCTGCTGGGCGCCGGGACGGCGTCCGCGGCGGTCGCGTGGATCCCGGCGAACAGCACCGCCACCGGCGACCAGGACAACGCCGCCGTGGCCGCGGTGCGCAACGGCTGGACCGCCGTGGTGTGGGAGGACGACCGCGACGACGCCACGCCCACCGACCCCGTGCACAGCGACGTGTGGATCCGCCTGTTCAAGGACGGCGTGTCCCGGTACGAGAAGAAGCTGTCCACCAGCGGCACGGGCAACTGGCGGCACGTCCAGCCGGACGTCGCGGTGCACGACAACGGCACCGCGGTCGTCGTGTGGGCCGACGACGGCGAGGGCAACGGCTACTACAACATCCAGGTGCGGGTGCTGAACACCAGCGGCACCGTGACCGGGTCGGCGCGCGCCAACGCCAACACCGACGGGCAGCAGCTCAACCCGGCCGTGGCCGCCGATCCCGACGGCACCGGTTTCGCCGTGGCGTGGGAGGACAAGCAGACCTCCACCAACGCGACGGTGCGGGTGGCCGGGTTCGCGTCCGTGACGTCGAAGACCTACGAGGCGCAGGTGCACGCCGCGGGCGGCACGCACCAGCGGCCGGACGTGGCCATGGGCGCGGCGGGCAACGCCATCGTGGTGTGGGACGAGGACGGCGACGGCAACGGCTTCTACAACATCGGCCGCAAGATCCTGACCCCGTCGGGCGGGGTGAAGCTCGCCCAGGGCGCCGCCAACGCGAGCGGCGACGGCCAACAACGACGGCCCGTCGTGGCGGCGAACTTCAACGGCGACCACACGGTGGCCTGGGAGACCGACCACACGGGTACGGCGCAGGTGGGCGTGCGCTCGTTCGCCGCGGGCGGTGCGGCGCGGACGGCGGCGGACGCGGTGCTGGCGGGCGTGGACCCGCAGATCGGCATCGACGACCAGTTGAACGTCGTGGTGTCGTCGGTCGAGGCGCAGGACGTGGTGACGCAGGGCCTCAACCCGGATGGGACGGTCGCGGGCCGGCTGCCGCGCCAGGTGACGGTGTCCACGGCGACGGGCAGGCAGGAGGAGCCGGCGGTCGGAGTGGACGCCTGGGGGCAGATCACGGTCGTGTACACCGATGACAACGACGGGAACGGGTTCGACCAGGTGTATTTGGGGACTGGGTTGGTGAACAGCACCTGGTGAGGTAAGAGCTGGTGAGGTAAGAGCTGGGAGGTAGGAGCCGGTGAGGTAGAAGCCGGTGAGGTAGGAACTGGTCCTCGCCGGACGGGCAGATCAGCAGGATGACGGGCCGGTGGGTGGTTCGGCGGCGGGTCCGTTGTGGTGCGGGTTTCGTGTCATCCCACCGACCTCCCTACGGGCTACCACACGCGTCAAGGGGGCGGTTCCAGCCCATCGTTCCTGGTGGGTGGAAGGTGCCCCCTTGACACGCGCGGTAGGGCGGAGCCAGGTCGGCGGGATGACACGAAGCCCTTCCTTTGGGGGATGGGCGTGTAAGTGGACGGTGTGCGGGTGGGGGCGGGGTGGGTGAGGGCGCGGTCGGGTGGGGGTGGGTGAGAGGTGGGGTGGGGTTAGTGGTCGGATTCGTATTGCTTGGCGAGGCGTTTTGGGGCGCGGGACAGCCAGGCTTCGGTGAGGAGTTCGGTCAGTTCGTCGGGGGCGATCTCGGTCAGTCGGACCAGGATGGCGGAGTAGCCGTCGAAGTGCGGGGTGGTGAAGTAGACGGCCGGGTCGTCGGCGAGCAGGGCTTCTTTCGCGCCCAGGTCGGGCACGCTCGCGGCGAGGACCGGGCCGTCCGGTGCGGTGGGGCCGAGGGCGGCCAGGTCGCCCTTGCGCAGCGGGCGGTCCCAGGCGAAGGCCTTGTCCTTTACCCGCCAGGCCGGGCGTTGGTCGTAGGACGGGCGTTCGGTTACCTCGGGCAGCGCCATGGCGATGCGCCGCACGTCATCCCAGGTGGCCATGTGCTCACGATAGACCGCGGGATTGTTGTTGGCCTGGCCAACGAGTTGAGGTAGCGTTGGTGTCACCAACATTGGTGAGACCAACGGAGTGGTGATGATCAAGCCCTTTGTCCTGGACGTGCCGCAGGCGCAGTTGGACGACTTGGCCGATCGGTTGGCGCGGACGCGGTGGCCCGAGGAGCTGCCGGAGGCCGGGTTCGAGTACGGGTTCCCCCTGGCGGAGGTTCGCGCGTTGGCGGATCGCTGGGCGAACGGGTACGACTGGCGGCGGCACGAGGCGGAGTTGAACGCGTTGCCGCAGTTCACGACCGAGGTCGACGGCCAGCGGGTGCACTTCTTGCACGTCCGGTCGGCGAAGGCCGACGCGTTGCCGTTGGTGCTGGTCCACGGCTGGCCGGGGTCGGTGCTGGAGTTCCTGGACGTGATCGAGCCGCTGTCGCGGGACTTCCACCTCGTCATCCCGTCGATCCCCGGCTTCGGGTTGTCCGGGCCGACGACGTCGCGCGGGTGGGACGTCCACCGGGTGGCGCGGGCGTTCGCGGAGGTGATGAGTCGGCTCGGGTACCGGCGGTACGGCACGCACGGTGGTGATTGGGGGTCCGGGATCGCGCGGGCGATGGCGGGCGCCGCGCCCGGGAACGTGGTGGCGGTGCACGTGAACTACCTGCCCACGCCGCCGGTCGAGGGGGTCGAGCTGTCCGGAGAGGACGGTCGACGGTTGGAGCGGATCAAGGCGATGATGCGCAGTCGACCGGGGTACCAGGTGCTGCACGCGACGCGGCCGCAGACGGTGTCCTACGCGTTGACGGACTCGCCGGTCGGGCAGTTGGCGTGGATCGCGGAGAAGTTCGCCGAGTGGGTGGACCCGGCCTCGAAGATCGACCTGGACCGGGTGCTGACCAACGTGATGCTGTACTGGCTCACCGGGACGGCGGGGTCGTCGGCGCGGTTGGCGAAGGAGACCGGGATCGTGTCGAACGCCTGTCCCGCGCCGTTGGGCGTGGCCGTGTTCGCGCACGACATCGTGCTGTCGGTGCGGCCGTTGGCGGAGCTGAGCTACCAGGTGGAGCACTGGAGCGAGTTCGACCGGGGTGGGCACTTCGCGGCGATGGAGGTGCCCGAGCTGTTGGCCGGGGACATCGGGGAGTTCTTCGCGGGCCGCGCGTAAACCCCCGAACGGGGGACTTGTCCGACCTCACCCCCTAGGTAGAGTTAGACCATGGTCGGTTCACGGCGAGGCCCCAGGATGACGTTGCCCGCACAGCTCGTGCTGGGCGTCCTGATGGAAGATCCCGCGACGGCGCGGTACGGGCTGGAGATCTGCCAGGTCGCGGGCCTGCCGAGCGGCACGGTCCACCCCATCCTGGCCCGCCTGGAGCAGTGCGGGTGGGTCAGCAGCCGGTGGGAGGACGTCGACCCGAGGGAACGCGGGCGTCCCCGGCGTCGGTACTACCGGCTGGACCCGGACAGCATCGCCCAGGTCCAGGCGGCCCTGGCGCGGGCCAGGACCCCGGTCTCCCGGCTCGGCCTGCTGCGACCGCACGCGGCAGGTGGGACGTGACCAGGCGGCGGCGACGGCTCGCGCACATCAGCGCGCTCGCGCGTGAGCTGGAGACCGCGTTGGACGGCAAGCTCGACCGCATCCTCGACCGCAAGCTGGCGCACGACCTGGCGTTGGAGCTGCGCCGGGCGATCGAGCGGGGCCGGGTGTTCGACGACGTGCGGCTGTTCGAGGTCTACGAACGGGTGCGGGCGCTGGAGTCGGCGGTGGAGGTGAACTTCCGGGCCACCGTCAGCTTCGGCCCGCTGTTGGACAGCGCGCGGTCGATCCGGGTCGGGCTGGAGGAGGTCGAGCGGACCCCGGTCGAGTCCGGGTCGGCGGGCAAGGTGGTCGCGGTGGCGATCGCGGTGCTGCCGGCGCACCACCAGGCCCGGTACGGCGAGGAGTTCCGCGCCGAGCTCGCCGACCTGCCGCGCCACCAGAGGGTCCCGCACGCGCTCGGGCTCGTCAGCCGGTCGCTGCTGTTGCGGCGCGCGCTGCTCGACGCGCGGGCGACGAAGTCGGCACGGCCATGAGCATCGCGCCGGACGTGGTGACGTGGGCGCTGCGGCGGCTGCGGCCCGTGCGGCACGCGCCCGGCCCCGAGCACCGGTCCATCCTGGTGGTGGACATCGCGGGCTTCGGGCGGTGGCGCGATCCCGCGCAGATCGAGGCGCGGCACGCGCTCACCCACGCCGTGCGCACCGGGTTCCGCGCCGCCGGGGTCAGGTGGTCCGACCTGGCCGTGCAGGACCGCGGTGACGGGATGATGGTCCTGGTCCCGGCGTTCGTGTCCAAGTTGGACCTCCTCGACCCGGTCATCCCGCGGATGGTGGGGACGCTGCGGCAGCACAACCAGGGCGTCGCGCCGGAGCTGCGCGTCCGGGTCCGGGTCGGCCTGCACGCGGGCGAGGTGCACCGCGACCCGCACGGCTGGGTCGGGACCGACCTCAACAAGACCTGCCGGTTGGTCGACAGCGCGCCGGTGCGGGAACGGCTGGTGGACCACGCGGTGCTCGTGGTGTCGGAGGTGATCCACCAGGGCGTGGTGCGCCACGGCTACCGCCGCGTCAACCCGGCTTCCTACAGCTCGGTCGAGGTCGCGCTGAAGGAGGTCCGGGAGCGGGCCTGGGTCACGACCCGGCTCTGAGCTAGAGGACGAGGGAGACGCCGGTCGCCGTGACCACCACGGCGACCGCGCCGTCCAGGACCCGCCACGCGGAGGGTCGGGTGAAGGCGCCGGACAGCCAGCGCGCACCGAACCCGAGCGCGCTGAACCACAGCACGCTGCCCGCGATCGCGCCCGCCGCGAACCACCACCGGTCGCCGCCGAACCCGGTCGAGGCGGTGCCCAGCAGCAGCACGGTGTCCAGGTACACGTGCGGGTTGAGCCAGGTCAGCGCCACGCAGGTGACGATCACCGCGGCGCCCGCCTTCGCCGAACCGTCGAGCTCCAACGCCGACGGCCGCAGCACCCGCCGCGCGGCCAGCACGCCGTAGCCGATCAGGAACGCCGCGCCGACCCACCGCACCACCGTCAACGCCGCCGGCCACGACGTGAGCACCGCGCCGACACCGCCGACGCCGAGCGCGATCAGCAGCGCGTCCGAGCCCGCGCAGATGGCGACGATCGCGGGGACCTGCCGGCGCAGAACGCCTTGGCGCAGCACCAAGGCGTTCTGCGCGCCGATCACGACGATGAGGGACAGGCCGGTGCCGAGCCCGGCGAGCAGCGCGTAGGTCACGACAGCGACGGTAGGAAGCGGAGGTCGATAAGGCCAGCTATCTTTTCTTAAGTATCATCAGCAGTCGTGATGCTCGATCCGGAGTGCGTGCGCACCCTGCTGGCCGTCGTGGACGAGGGCACGTTCGACGCCGCCGCCAAAGCTCTGCACGTCACGCCGTCGGCCGTGAGCCAGCGGATCAAGCTGCTCGAACAGCGCACTGGCCGCGTGCTGCTGGTGCGGTCCAAGCCCGCGCGGCTCACCGACTCCGGGGCCGTGATCGCCCGGTACGGGCGGCAGCAGGCGTTGCTGGACCGCGACGCGCGCGAGGCGCTCGGCCTGGTCGAGGACCCGACGCCGATCCCGGTCGCGGTCAACGCCGACTCGCTCGGCACCTGGTTCCGCCGGGTGGTCAGGGAACTGGCCACCGACGAGGGCTTGGTGCTCGCGGTGCGGCGCGACGACCAGGACCACACCGCCGAACTGCTGCGCCAGGGCCTCGTCGTGGGCGCGGTCACGTCGTCGCCCCAGCCGGTGCAGGGGTGCGTCGTCCGTCCACTCGGGAGCATCCGCTACCACGCCGTGGCCACCAAGCGGTTCACCCGCCGCTGGCTCGCCGACGGGCAGCCGCTGCACGACGCGCCGGTGATCGTGTTCGACGAGAAGGACGACCTGCAGGACCGGTTCTGCCGCGAGCTCTCCGGCCACAACGCCTCCGCGCGCCGCCACCACCTGCCCGACGGGCACGTGTTCGAGGACGCCGTGGTCGCGGGCGCGGGGTGGGCGCTGCTGACCGAGCACCAGATCGCCGCGCACCGCAGGCTCGTGCACCTGGCCCCCGACAAGCCCGTGGACGTGCTGCTGCACTGGCAGCAGTGGAAGCTCGACTCGCCGCCGCTGGCCCGCGTCGCCGACGCCGTGTTCCGCGCCGCGGTGGCAGAGCTGCACTGACGGCCGTCGCTCCCCGAGCAGGCCGGGTGGAACCACCGGTGATGTACGTGTGAGCGGTTCGCCGGCCGTTCACCGGCAGGCCGCCCGACCATCACCACGCAGTGTCCGCACGTCCCTACTGTCTGCGAAGCCCTCACTGCCGTCGTTCCCAGGACGAAGGGTTTCGCATGTCAGGACGCAGAGCTCCCCTGGCGCTGCTCGCCGCCGGCGTCGTCACCGCCGCCACCCTCACCGCCATCGCCTCCTCCGGGCACGTGCCGGCCGCCTCGGCCGCCGCGTCGACGTTCACCCCCACCGCCGACACCCACGTCGACGGCTCCGCCACCGGCACCAACCACGGCACCTCCGGCCAACTCGGCGTGGACGGCTCGCCGGTCAAGCGGGTGTTCCTGAAGTTCACCGTCTCCGGCGTCTCCGGCACGGTCGGCAGCGCCAAGCTGCGCCTGCACACCGACGACGTCTCGGGCGCCACCAGCCCGGCCGGCGGCACGGTCCGCGCCATGACCGACACCACCTGGTCCGAAACCGGCGTGACCTGGAACAACCAGCCCGCCATCGACGGCGCCACCCTCGACTCGCTCGGCTCCGTCGCCCGCAACGCCTGGTACGAGGTCGACGTCACCGCGCACGTGCGGGCCAACGGCACGTTCAGCTTCGGCGTCACCTCCACCAGCACCGACGGCGCCGACTACGACTCGCGCGAGACCGGCGCCACCGCGCCGCAACTCGTGATCACCACCGGCGCCACCACGACCACCACTCCCCCTCCCGGCGGCGACCCCGTGCTGGTCGGCGTGGGCGACATCTCGAACTCCGGATCCGGCGACACCGCCACCGCCGCGCTGCTCGACGCCATCCCCGGCACCGTCTTCACCACCGGCGACAACGTCTACAACAGCGGCACCGCCTCGGAGTTCGCGAACTACTACGAGCCCACCTGGGGCAGGCACAAGGCCCGCACCCGTCCCTCCCCCGGCAACCACGACTACGGCACCAGCGGCGCGACCGGCTACTACGACTACTTCGGCGCGCTGGCCGGACCGTCCGGGCGCGGCTACTACTCCTACGACCTCGGCAACTGGCACGTCGTGTCGCTGAACTCCAACATCGGCATGGCCGCGGGCTCCGCGCAGGAGCAGTGGCTGCGCGCCGACCTGGCCGCGAGCACCAAGCCGTGCACGGCGGCGTACTGGCACCACCCGCTGTTCACCTCCGGCGCCAACCACGCCCCGTCCACGGCGACGCGCCCGCTGTTCCAGGCGCTGTACGACCACAACGCCGACCTGGTGCTGTTCGGCCACAACCACCAGTACGAGCGGTTCGCGCCGCAGAACCCCAGCGGCGGCCTCGACACCGCCCGCGGCATCCGCACGTTCGTCGCGGGTATGGGCGGCGCGAGCCACTACGGCTTCGGCACCATCCGACCCAACAGCGAGGTCCGCAACAGCACCGCGTACGGCGTGCTGAAGCTGACCCTGCGCAGCGGCGGCTTCGACTGGCAGTTCGTGCCCGTGGCGGGCCAGACGTTCACCGACAGCGGCACCACCGCCTGCCACTGACCCCCACCGACCGCCGCGCCCGGTCGTCCCCCCACCCGGCGCGGCGCCAGGCCGGCCCGAGGGGGGCCCGGTTCCAGTGCACCCAAACCCCCCCCAAGG
>NZ_JBEOVG010000057.1:0-58652 GCF_040295345.1 Actinosynnema sp. NPDC002837 | reverse complement strand
GGGCGGGCGGCGCCCCCCCGGGGCGCCGGCGCGCTGGGGGCCCCGGCCCCCCGTCCCACCTACCGCCGTAGGACCGCTCACCGGGCGGCGACCCGCCGGTAGGCGCGCATGCTCAGCGGCACGAACACCGCCACGATCAGCAGCGACGACAGCCACGCGTAGGTCAGCGCGTGGTCGTCGGGCCACGAGCCGGACACGACGTCCAGCCCCGGCACGGTGTTGCCGAACAACCCGCGCACCGCGTTGATCACGGCGGTCAGCGGGTTCCACTCGGCGATCACGCGCAGCGGGCCCGGCATCGACTCCTCCGGCACGAACCCGGACGACACGAACGTCAGCGGGGTCAGCCAGATCAGGCCGGCGCTCTGCGCGGCCTCCGGGCTCGGCGAGACCAGCCCGATGAGCGCCCCGATCCACGACATGGCGAACGCGAACACCAGCAGCACCAGGAACGCCAGCACCGCGTCCAGGAAGCTGCCGCGCACCCGCCAGCCGATGAGCAGGCCGCACAGGCACGTCACGAGCATCGCCACCACGCTCACCGCCAGGTCGGACAGCGTGCGGCCGACCATCACCGACACACCGGACATCGGCAGCGACCGCAGCCGGTCGATGAAGCCCTTGCGCAGGTCCGTCGACAGGCCGATGACGGTGAACGCGGAGTTGAACGCCAGCGTCTGCACCAGGATGCCCGCCAGCAGGTACTCGCGGTACGCCGCGCCGCCGAGCAGGCCGCCGAACACGAACCCGAACAGCAGCACGAACATCACCGGTTGCACCACCGCGGCGAACGCCCAGTCGACGCTGCGCCGGACGTGCAGCAGGTTGCGCCAGGCGATCATCCAGCCGTCGACGGCCACCTTGGCCACTGCGGTCACGAGTCCTCCCCGTCGTCGGCGCGGTCGGTGAGCATCAGGAACACGTCGTCCAGCTTGGGCCGGTGCAGCGACACGTCGAGCACCCGCACGTCCCGCGCGTCCAGCCGCTGCAACGCCTCCATCAACGTCTTCGGGCCGACGTGCACCAGCACGTGCGCCCGGCGCAGGTGCTCGTCCACCACGGGCTCGGCCGCGCCGACCTCGGCTAGCACGCGGGTCAGCTCGGGCAGGTCCGCGTGGTCGGCGACGACGATCTCCAGGCGTTCGCTGCCGACGCGGGCCTTCAGCTCGTCGGACGTGCCCCGCTCCACCACCCGACCCCGGTCGATCACCACGATCGAGTCGGCCAGGTGGTCGGCCTCCTCCAGGTACTGGGTCGTGAGCAGCACGGACGCGCCGTCGTCCACGAGCCGCCGCACCATCTCCCAGGTGTCCAGGCGAGACCGCGGGTCCAGGCCCGTGGTCGGCTCGTCCAGCACCACCACCGGTGGCCGGGCGACGAGCGCGCCCGCCAGGTCGAGCCGCCGCCGCATGCCGCCCGAGTAGGTGCGCAGCAGCCGGGACGCGGCCTGCTCCAGCCGGAACAGCGCCAGCAGCTCCCGGGCCCGCGCCCGCGCCGCGGCGGCCTTGTAGCCGTACAGCCTGCCGACCAGGTACAGGTTCTCGTACCCGGTCAGGCTCTCGTCCACGGCCGCGTACTGCCCGGACAGGCCGATGCTGCGGCGCACGTCGGCCGACTGCGAGACCACGTCGAAGCCGGCCACGCGGATGTCGCCCGCGTCCGGCCGCAGCAACGTCGTCAGCACCCGCACCATCGTGGTCTTGCCGGCGCCGTTGGGGCCCAACAACCCCAGCACCGTCCCGGTGGGCACGGTCAGGTCCACGCCGTCGAGGGCGCGGTGCGCCTTGTACGACTTGACGACGCCTCGCGCCTCGACGGCTGCGGTCACCGCTCCTCCTCCGTGTGGTCGTCCGCCCCGACCGGCGCCCTGGGCGGGAACAGCGTCACGCGCACCGGCCAGCCGACGAGCCAGATCGCGGTGACGGCGGCGAGCTGGATCTCGAAGTTCCACAGCTCGACCGTGCTCGGCCCGCCGATCAGGAACATCACCAGCGTCAACGCCGACGAGATGGCCAGCGCCGCGAGGCAGCGCAGCCACATCGCCCACTCGTGGTGCTGCCGCGCCCGGCCGTGCCGGGGCGGGCGCGCCGGTGGCGGGCCGCCGGCGAAGCGGTGCGCGAACCACGCGTCCGCCCGCCGCACCAGGTGAGGGCCGAACGCCACGCTGATGCCCAGGTAGGCCGCGGCCAGGCTGTGCGTCATGCCCGGCGTGCCGCCCGTGCGCAGGTCGACGGCGCACGCCACCACCAGCACCAGGTCGACCACCGGCACGCCCAGCAGCAGCACGCCGCCGAGGCGGGGCATCCGCAGCGCGTACCGGGCGAGCAGCCCCGAGGCCAGCACGACCCAGAAGGCGATCTCGCACGCCACGATCAGGTACAGCACGAACGGGTCCTGCCCCGCCTGTGCTTGAAGCCCTTGAGCCGGCACCGGGAACCCCATCCCCCGTGATCACGAGCCCGCCGACGGGGACGGCGCCGTGACGGGGACACCGGGCCGGTCCCCGATCACGTGCGCGCCGCCGTCGACGTGGACGATCTCGCCGGTCGTCGCGGGGAACCAGTCCGACAGCAGGGCCACGCACGCGCGGGCGACGGGCGTGAACTCCTGGTCGTCCCAGCCCAGCGGCGACTTGCCGTGCCACCGCAGGCCTTCACGGCGGGCGGCCTCGTCGCCGCCCGGCCCGATCGCGACGGCCGCGGTGGTGCGCAGCGGACCGGCGGCGACGAGGTTGACGCGGATGCCGTCGCGGCCGAGGTAGGACGCCAGGTACCGGGCGCAGGACTCCAGCGCCGCCTTCGCCACGCCCATCCAGTCGTACTCGGCGTAGGCGTGCGAGGCGTCGAAGTCCAGGCCCACCACCGAACTGCCCGGCCGCAGCATCGGCCGCACGGCACGCACGAGCGCCTGCAACGAGTAGGCGGAGACGTGGAACGCGGGCGCGACGTCGTCCCACCGCGCGGTGAGGAAGTTGCCGCCGAGCGCTTCGGCCGGCGCGTAGGCGACGGAGTGCAGCACGCCGTCGATCCGGTCCGCGTGCGCGGCGATCCGGGTCGGCAGGGACGCGAGGTGCTCGGCGTCGGTGACGTCCAGCTCCACCACCGGCGCGGGTGACGGCAGGCGTTGCGCGAGCCGTTCCACCAGCCGCACCCGGCCGTAGGCGGTGAGGACGACGTTCGCGCCTTCCTCCTGCGCCAGGCGTGCCACGTGGTAGGCGATGGAGGTCGGCGTGAGCACGCCCGTGACGAGCAGGGTCTTGCCCTTCAGCAGGTCCACGGCTCAGCTCTCCAGCACGTAGCCGTCACCGGGGCGGTGGCCCCGGGAGCGGCGGAGGTCGGCGAAGACGAACGTGCGCTGCAGCCAGCGGTCCGCGCCGTCGTAGCGCGGGGTGAACGCCGACCGGCCGTGCACGGTGACCCGGTTGTCCACGATCGCCAGGTCGCCCGCGGTCAGCCGCAGCGCGTTGAACGAGTTGTCGAACAGCTCGCCCAGCTCGGCCATCGCCGCGACCGCGCGTTCGGTGACGGGCCGGGTGGCCGCCTGGTCGATGCACAGGTCCGGGTCGTCCGCGTCGCCGTGCAGCACGGCTCGCGGCGGCACCTCGCCGGACGTCGCGCCGAACGAGGGCGGCGGCGCGGTGACGAACTCCGCCGACGACAGCGCCGAGCGGGCCTGCTCGCCCAGCTTCGGCAGCACCTGGCGCGAGCACACCAGCCGCAGCTCGGCGATCCGCTCGTGGTCCGGCCGCACGCACCCCAGCAGCACGAAGTCGGGCCGGTGCTGGTGGAAGGCGTTCTCGGTGTGGAACGTCAGGTGCGCCGACCCGACGTTGCCCTGCACCTCCTCCTTGCCCGGCACCGGCACCACGTTCTGCACCAGCGCGCCGGACTTCTCCGCCCGGAACGCGCCCGGGTCGCCGAGGCCGTGCGCCACGAGCACGAGCACGGCGGCGGACACCGTCGCCTCGCGCACCACGGAGCCCTCGGCCTTCGGCGTCGGCGGGAGGTTGTCCTCGTCCACGGGCAGGTTGCGCAGCAGCAGCGCGCCGCCCGCGCCCGAGTCGCGGCGGAACTCCTTGAGCGCGTGCCTCAGCGTCGCGGGCGCGTCCTCCCACGCCCGCCGTGCGGCGGCCACCCACTCGGGGCTGTCGAGCCGCCCGCCGGCCACGTCCAGCAGGTCGCGGGCGATCCGGTCGAGCCACTCGTGCTCGACGGCGTCCAGCGTGGCGGTGGTCAGCGTGTCTTCGTTGGCCAACAACATGTCCCTCACCCTCAGTGGGTCGTCACCGGGCGGACCCGCCCGAGCTGTGCGGAGATCGCCCCGAGCAGGGCGGTCGGGTCGTGCCGGAAGTAGAAGTGGCCGCCGTCGAACGCGCGGTGCTCGCGCAGCTCGCCGGACGCGGCGAGGTCGCGCCACGCCTCGCCGCCGTCCGCGTCGACGTCCGGGTCGGCGTCGCCGCGGTAGACCACGAGCGGCGTGGCCACGGGTGGCGGCGCGGCGGGCGCGTACCGCTCGATGAGCCGGTAGTCGGCGCGGATCATCGGCAGCAGCAGGTCGCGCAGGTCGGGGCTGCCCAGCGCGGCGGCGTCGGCGCCGGACACGCGGGTGATCTCGGCGACGAGCGCGTCGTCGTCCCGGGTGTGCAGGTCGCCGGGCGTGCGGCGGTGCGGCGCGGTGAACCCGGAGGCCACGAGCAGGGCCGGCGGGTGGCCGCGCTCCTCGCACCGCCGGGTCACCTCGTAGGCGATGGCCGCGCCCATGCTGTGCCCGAACAGCACGACGGGCCGGTCGGACAGCGGCGCGAGGACGTCGGCGAGCACGTCGGCCATCACCTCCATGTCGTCGACCGGCTCGTCGACGAGGCGTTCCTCCCGGCCGGGGTACTGCACGACGCGCACCTCGACCGACGCGGGCAGCCGCCCGCCCCAGTCGCGGTAGTAGCTCGCCGATCCACCCGCGTGCGGCAGGCACACGAGGGTCGTCGCGGCCGACGGCCGGGGTGTGCGCGTGCGCAGCCAGCGGTCGGCGGTGGTCGTGGCCGCCATGCGCGCCTCCTTGTCGTAGACGGGTCTGCTCAGGCGCCCATGGCGTCGACGAGGCTCTTGGGGCGCATGTCGGTCCAGTTCGCCTCGACGTGGTCCAGGCAGTCCTGGCGGGACGCCTCGCCGAACACCACGCGCCAGCCGTCGGGCACGGGGATGAAGTGCGGCCAGAGGGAGTGCTGGTTCTCGTCGTTGACCAGCACGAAGTAGGTGCCGTTCTCGTCCTCGAACGGGTTGGTGCTCATCGCGGGTCTCCTTCGGGTCGCGGCGTCGTCAGGGCGGCGTCGACCGCCGTGGCGACCTCGTCGAGGACGTCTCGACGAGTCATCTCTTCGTGGGGTGCGGGCACGTCGTGCACGCGGATGGCGCCGGTGACGTGCGGCGCCCACCGGTCCGGGTCGCGTTCCGGGTGGTCGGCGGCGTCGGTGGCGCGGAAGAACAGCAGGTCGCCGTCGAAGCGGCGCGGGGTGTGGGCGGACAGGGCGCGGCCGTTGGCCAGGTAGGTGGTCAGGACGGCGCGGGCGAGGTCGTCGGTGGTCTGCTCGTAGCCGCCGAGTTCGGTGCGCACCACGGCGACGGCCCGGGCGTGGCCCTCGGGGGTGGTGAGGTCTTCGGGGCTCAGGCCGGTGCCGGCGAACGCGTCGGCGAAGACCTCTTCGGTGCTCAGCGGTGTGGCGTCGGCGCGGGGGTAGGAGTCGAGGACGGCGAGCAGGTCGACGGTCTCGCCGGCTTCCTGGAGGCGGACCGCGACCTCGTGCGCGAGGTGGCCGCCCATGGACCAGCCCAGCAGGCGGTACGGGCCGTGCGGCGCGACGGTGCGGATGTGGTCCACGAAGCGGGCCGCTTGGTCGCCGAGGGACGGAGGATCGCCGAGGGGGCGGTGGTCGCTCGGTTCGAGGGAACGAGACCGGCTGCCGAGCGAGCGGTCGTCGGGCGGGTTCTGGCGGGCCGTTGCCGGGAAGTCCGCCTGGAGGCCGTAGAGCGGCACGTCCGGGTCGAGCGCGCCGAGCAGCCCGGTGTAGCACCAGCTCAGGCCGGAGGCCGGGTGCAGGCAGAACAGCGGCGGCGCGGTGCCGCCCGGCCGCAGCGGCAGGACCGGGCCCAGGGCGTCCACACCGGTCGCGGCCGGGTCGCCGTCGAGGCGGCGGGCGAGTTCGGCCGGGCTGGGCGCCTCGAACAGCGTCCGCACGGTCACGTCGGCGTCGAACCGCGACCGCACCCGGTCGGCCAGCGTCACGGCCAGCAGCGAGTGGCCGCCCGCCGCGAAGAACCCGCGATCCGGGTCGAAGGCGTCCACCCGCAGCACCTCGGCGAACATGCGGCACAGCAGGTCCTCGGTGAGGTTGCGCGGCGCACGGCCGGCGGTCGCGACCGCCGTGGGCACGGGCAGGGCGCGGCGGTCCAGCTTGCCGTTGGCGTTGAGCGGCAACGACTCCAGCGCGGTGAACGTGCCGGGCACAAGGTGCGCGGGCAGCTCGGCGGCCACGTGGTCGCGCACCGCGTCCGGGTCCGGCGAAGCACCGGGCTCGGGCACGAAGTACGCCGCCAGCCGCTGGTCACCGGGCACGTCCTCGCGCACCGCGACGGCCGCGTGCGCCACCCCGGCGCACCGCGCCACGGCGGCCTCCACCTCGCCCAGCTCCACCCGGACGCCCCGGATCTTCACCTGGTCGTCGACACGGCCCAGGTACACGAGCACGCCGTCGTCGTCCCACCGCGCCAGGTCGCCGGTGCGGTACAGGCGCGAGCCGGGCGGGCCGAACGGGTCGGCGACGAACCGCGTCGCGGTCACGCCGGGGCGGCCGAGGTAGCCGCGGGCCAGCTGCACGCCCGCCAGGTACAGCTCGCCCGGCGCGCCGGGCGGCACGGGTGCGAGCCGGGCGTCCAGCACGTACGCGCGGGTGTTCCACACCGGCCTGCCGATGGGCACGCGCGGGTCGTCCGCGTCGCACTGCCACGACGTGACGTCGACCGACGCCTCGGTGGGGCCGTACAGGTTGTGCAGTTCGGCGGAGTACGCCGCCAGGAACCGGTCCCGGGTCGCGGGCAGGAGCGCTTCGCCGCTGCACACCACCCGGCGCAGGGTCGGGCAGGGCGCGGGCTCCACCAGGAACGAGTCCAACATGGACGGCACGAAGTGGACGGTCGTCACCCCGTGGTCGTTGATCGCCCGCGCGAGGTACGCGGGATCGCGGTGGCCGTCCGGCTTGGCGACCACGATCGCCGCACCGGTGATCAACGGCCAGAAGAACTCCCACACCGACACGTCGAACGTGTACGGCGTCTTGAGCAGCACCCGGTCGTCGGCGTCGAGGCCGTAGCGGTCCTGCATCCACCGCAGGCGGTTCACGATGCCCCGGTGCGGCACGCCGACGCCCTTGGGCGTGCCCGTGGAGCCGGAGGTGTGGATGACGTACGCCAGGTCGTCCGGCCGCGCCCGGCTCACCGCCACCTCCCGCACGTCCGCGCCGTGCACCTCCACCACCGGCAGGCCGTCGAACGCCGCCGGGTCGTCGGTCACCACGCACACCGGCCGGGCCTCGGCCAGCAGCACGGCGCGCCGCCGGGACGGCAGGTCGGTGTCCAGCGGCAGGTAGGCCGCACCGGACTTCAGCACGGCCAGCAGCGCCACGACCAGGTCGGCCGAGCGCGGCAGCGACACGGCCACCAGCGCGTCCGGCCCGGCGCCCGCGGCGGCGAGGCGGCGGGCCAGGCGGTCGGCGGACGCGTGCAGCGCGGCGTAGTCCAGCACCCGGTCGTGGTCGATGACGGCCGTGGCGTGCGGCGAGGACGCCCCTTGCCGGTCCAGCAGGTCGGTGAGCGTGACGTCCTCGACGGGCGTCGCGGTGGCGTTCCACTCGTGCAGCACGCGGTCGCGGTCGGCGTCGTCCAGCGGCGTGAACGCGCTCAGCGGCCGGTCCGGGTGCTCGACCAGGTCGGCCAGGACGCGCAGCAGCCAGTCCAGCAGGCGGCGGGCGACGGCCGCGTCCACCAGGTCGGGCCGGTGGTCCAGCCGGAACGCCAGGTCCTCCCCCGGCACGCCGATCAGCGTCACGGGGTAGTGCGTGGCGTCGCGGGCCTCCACGTCGATCAGGAACGCGCCGCCGGCCAGCTCGGTGTTGTCCTCGTCGCCGGCCGGGTAGTTCTCGAACACCAAAGTCGTGTCGAACAGCGGCCCGCGCCCCACCCGGCCCTGCAGGTCGGCGAGGTTGACGTGCTGGTGCTCCAGCAGGCCGGTCTGCTGCGACTGGAGCGCGTCGAGCAGGTCCGCGGCGGTGTCGTCGGGCGACCAGCTCACCCGCACCGGCAAGGTGTTGATGAACAGGCCGATCATGCGCTCCACGCCCGGCAGCTCGGGCGGGCGGCCCGACACCGTGCCGCCGAACACCACGTCGGTGCGACCGGTGTGCACGCCGAGCGTGAGGCCCCACGCGGCCTGCACGACGGTGTTGACCGTCCAGCCGCGCTCACGGGCCAGCTCGCCGAGCCGCCCGGTCAGCTCCACGCCCAGCTTCGCCTTCAGCCGCGCGGGCGGCGCCTGCTCCCCCGGCCGTCCCGCCCCGCCGACCAGCGTCGGCTCGGAGACCCCGTGCAGCACCTCGTCCCACGCCTTGCGGGACACCTCGTGGTCGCGGGCGTCGAGCCACGCCAGGTAGTCGCGGTAGGGCGCGACGGGCGCCATGCCCTTCTCGTCGCCGTGCCGGTCGTACAGCTCGAACAGCTCGTCCAGCAGCACGGGCATCGACCAGCCGTCGACCGCGATGTGGTGCAGGGTGAGGGCGAGCCGGAAGTCCTTGAACGGCATCCGGAACAGCACGCACCGCAGCGGCACGTCCTCGTGCAGCGCGAAGCGGCGCAGCCGTTCGGCGTCGTAGCGCTCCTCGAACCGCGCTTCCGCCTCGGCGACGGACAGCTTCGAGCAGTCCACCACCTCCCACGGCACGTCGACGTGGTCGAGCACGACCTGCACGGGCTGGTCGAGCCCTTCGTGCACGAACACCGACCGCAGCCCGGCGTGCCGCCGCACCAACGCCCGCACGGCGTCGTGCAGCGCGTCCACGCCGAGTTCGCCGTAGAGGTCCACGGCCACCTGGACGGTGTAGAAGTCGAGGCCGTCGGTGTCGTGCAGGGCGTGGAACAGCAGGCCCTGCTGCAACGGGGCCAGCGGGAGGATGTCCTCGATGCGCGGTGCGGCGCTCATGCTCGGCCCGCCTTCCTCATCATGGCCTCCAAGTGGTCGATGTTCTTCTGCGACAAGGGCACCAGCGCCACGTCGGAGGGCGTGAGGCCGCCGGCGCGCGGGTCGCGGGCGTGGGCGGCGAGCGCGGCCAGGGCGTCGCGCCACAGCCCGCCGAGCGCGACCACGTCCGGTTCGTCGAGCAGGGCGGCGGGCCACGACAGGGCGGCGACGAGACGCGGCCCGCCCGCGCCGTCCTCGGTGAAGGCGTTGACCTCCAGCACGTGGGCGAACGGCAGCCCGTCGTCGCCCACCGCGCCACCCGCGTCGGACGACGGCGTCCAGTCGCGGCCGGTCGCGCCGACGCTCGTGCGGCCCAGGTAGTTGAACCCGATCTGCGGCGCCGGGCAGGCGGCGAGCTTGCCCGCGGTGTCCGGGTTGAGGTGGCGCAGCAGGCCGTAGCCGAGGCCGTGGTCGGGCACCGCGCGCAGCCCTTCCTTGACCTGCTTGAGCGCCGCGCCCACGGGCTCGCCGGCGGCGAGCACGTCGTCCCACCGCAGCGGCGGCACGTCCACCCGCACCGGGTAGAGGTTGGTGAACCAGCCGACCGTGCGGGACAGGTCCAACCCCGGCGCCACGGCGTCCTCGTGCCTGCCGTGGCCCTCGCGGTCCACCAGCAGCGCGTCGGGCAGCCGTTCGCCGCGCCGGGCCAGCCACTCGCGCACGGCCAGGCCGAAGCCGGTGAGCAGCACGTCGTCCACGCCGACGCGGAACGCGGCGGGCGCGGTCGTCAGCAAGGCCGTGGTGACGTCCGGGTCGACCTCGACCACCGCGGTCCGCGCCGTGGCGAGGGTGTCGCGGCGCGGGTCGAGCGGGCGTGCGGCGAGGGCGGGTTGGGCGGTGTCGGCGGTGGCGAGCCAGTGCGGCAGCTGCTCCGCCCACCGCGGTTGCGTCGCCGCCTCGGCGAGGCGGGTGGCCCAGCGCCGCCACGACGTCCGCACCGGCGGCAGCTCGGGCGGGACGCCCAGGCGGGCGGCGGTCGCGGCGGAGGCGAGGTCGGGCAGCAGGACCCGCCACGACACGCCGTCCACGACCAGGTGGTGCGCCAGGACGAGCAGCCGGCCGGGCGCGTCGGGCCCGGCGTCGAACCAGACCAGGCGCAGCATCACCGCGTCGTCGGGTCGCAGGGCGCGGCGGGCGGTCTCGGTGTGCTCGGCGACCACCGCCGCCAGGTCGCCCTCGGCGAGTCCGGCGACGTCGACGCGGGCGACGTGCTCCTCGGCCCGCACCGCGCCGTGCGGCAGGACTTCCAGCGCCCAGCCGTCGTCGTCGCGGTGCAGCCGGGTGCGCAGCGCGTCGTGGTGGTCGAGCACGACGGCCAGGGCGTCCACCAGGTGCCCGGTGGTGGTCCCGGCGGGTGTGGCGACCACGTGCGACTGGTTGAACCCGTCGATCGGGCCGCCGCCGGCGCGCAGCCACTCCACGATCGGCAGCAGCGGCACCTCGCCCACGCCGTCGCGGTCGGCCACGTCGTCCTGCTCGGTCAGCGGCACGGCGACGTCGGCGAGGCGTCGGACGGTCTTCAGCTCGAACACGTCGCGCGGGGTGAACACCCAGCCGGCCGTGCGGGCGCGGCTGACCAGCTGGATCGACATGATGCTGTCGCCGCCCAGGTCGAAGAACCCGTCGTCCACGCCGACCCGCTCCACCCCGAGCACGTCGGCGAAGACCATGGCCAGGGCCTCTTCCACGGCCGTCCGGGGCACGGTCACCGGCGCGGCTTCCCGGTGCGGGGCGGGCAGCGCGCGGCGGTCGACCTTGCCGTTGACGGTCAGCGGCAGCTCGGGCAGCACCACGAACGCCGACGGCACCGAGTAGTCCGGCAGGGCGGCGACGGCCGCGGCACGCGCTCGCGCCACGTCCACGTCGTCGCCGACGAGGTAGGCGACGAGCCGGCGTTCACCGGGCCGGTCCTCGCGGAGCACGACCGCCGCGCCCGTGACGCCCGCCCGGCCGGTCAGCGCGGCCTCGACCTCGCCCGGCTCGATCCGGAAGCCGCGCAGCTTCACCTGGCCGTCGGTGCGGCCGACGAACTCCAGGCTGCCGTCGCGGGACCAGCGGGCCAGGTCGCCCGTGCGGTACATGCGGTCGCCGGGCGCGCCGTGCGGGTCGGGCAGGAACCGCTCGGCGGTGAGCCCCGGTCGGGCCAGGTAGCCGCGGGCCAGCTTGCCGCCGGCCACGTACAGCTCGCCCGTCACGCCCGGCGGCACGGGCTGGAGGCGGCCGTCCAGCACGCGCAGCGCGGTCCCGGCCATCGGGGCGCCGATGGGCAACGGGCTCGCGGCCACGTCGCCGGGCAGCACGGCGTGGCGCGAGGCGAACGTGGTGGTCTCGGTGGGGCCGTAGCCGTTGACCAGCACCAGGTCCGGGCACGCCCGGCGCACGGTGGCCACGGCGTGCTCGGACACCACGTCACCGCCGGTCCACACCTCGCGCAGGCCCGCCAACGTCTCCGGCGCCTCCTCCGCGACCACCCGGAACAGGCCCGAGGTGAGCCACAGCGCGGTCACGCCGTGCCGGCGGATCGCGGCGGCCAGACCGGCGATGTCGACGTCGTCCGGCGAGTCCACGACGGCGGCGCCGCCGTTGAGCAGCGGCACCCACATCTCGTACGTGCTCGCGTCGAACGCGTAGGAGGAGTGGACGAGGACGCGGTGGTGCGCGCCCGTGGTGAAGATCGAGTCGGTGGCCAGCTCCACCACGTTGGCGTGGGTGACGGCCGCGCCCTTCGGCACGCCCGTGGAACCGGACGTGTGGATGACGTACGCCAACTGGTCCGGGTGCGGTGTCGGCAGCCCGGTGTCGGGTGCGGGCGGCAGCTCGGCCGTGAAGTCCACGACGTGCGCCGGTGCGGCCAGGCCCGCGGGCAGGTCGGCGCGGTCGGTGAGCAGGACCGCCGCGGCGGTGTCGGCGAGGATCAGGTTGTGCCGCTCGACGGGGTTGCCGTCGTGCAGCGGCACGTACGCGCCGCCCGCGTAGAGCGTGGCGAGGGTGGCGACGGTCCGCTCGGCGGTGCGGCGGGCGAGCACGGCCACCCGCGTCTCGGCGCGCACCCCGATCCCGACCAGGTGGTGGGCGAGCGCGCGGGCGCGGGCGTCCACCTCGGCGTAGGTGAGCTCGCGGTCGCCGTCGACCAGGGCCACCGCGTCCGGGGCCTTCGCGAGCTGGGCGCGAAAGCGGCCGACGACCGTGTTGCGGGCCCGGTGGGACGGGTTGCGGCCCCACACGTCCAGCACGATGCCGCGTTCACCCTCGCCCAGGACCGGCAGTGCGCTCACCGGGGTGGCGGCGTCGGCGGCGACGGTCCTCAGCACGCGCGTCAGGCGTGCGCCGAGGGCTTCGGCGGTGGGGCGGTCGAACAGGTCGGCGGCGAACTGGATGGTGCCCTCCAGGCCCGCCGGCGCGCCGTCGCGGTGGGTCTCGCCCAGGTCGAACGACAGGTCGAACTTCGCCGGGCCCTCGCCGAGGTCCACCAGGTCCAGGCTCAGGCCGGGCAGCTCCAGGTCCGGCTCGGGCGCGTTCTGGAGCACGAGCATCACCTGGAACAGCGGGTGCCGCGCGACGGACCGCTCGGGGTTGAGCGCGTCCACGAGCCGGTCGAACGGCAGGTCCTGGTGCGCGAACGCGGCCAGGTCGGTCTGCCGGACCCGGCCGAGCAGCTCCTCGAACGCGGGGTCGCCGGACGTGTCGGTCCGCAGCACGAGCGTGTTGACGAAGAAGCCGACCAGGTCTTCCAGCGCGGCGTCCGTGCGGCCCGCGACGGCCGTGCCGAGGACCACGTCCTCACCGGCGCCCAGCCGGGTCAGCAGCGCCGAGATCGCCGCCTGGAGCACCATGAACAGGCTCGTGCCGGTTCGGCGGGCCAGGGTCAGCAGGTCGGCGTGCAGGTCGGCGTCCACGTGCCACCGGACGAGGCCGCCGCGGTGGGAGGCGACGGCGGGCCGCCTCCGGTCGGTCGGCAGCTCCAGCGCGTCGGGGATGCCGTCGAGCTGCCGCCGCCAGAACTCCAGCTGCGCCGTGCCCGTCGAGTCCGGGTCGCCGTCCGCGCCCAGCACGTCGGCCTGCCACAGCGCGTAGTCCGCGTACTGGACCGGCAGTTCCGGCAGGTCGGGGGCGCGTCCGGCGAGGCGGGCGCGGTAGGCGTGGCCGAGGTCGCGGGTCAGCGGCGTGAACGACCAGCCGTCGCCCGCGATGTGGTGCAGCACCAGCAGCAGCACGTGCTCGGAGGGCGACAGCTCGAACAGCCACGCCTTGAGCGGCAGTTCGCGGGCCAGGTCGAACGTGCACGCCGCCGCCTCGTCCAGGCGTTCGCGCAGCGCGGTCGCGTCGGTGGTGCGCACGCTGAACGCCCGGGTCAGCGCCTCGTCGGCCTCGGCGGCGGGCACCACGAGCTGGCGCGGCGTGCCGTCGGAGTCGGGGAAGACGGTGCGCAGCGACTCGTGGCGGGCCAGCACGTCGCCGAGCGCGGCGCGCAGCGCGGTCACGTCCAGGTCGCCGGAGAGCCGCAGCGCGATCGGGATGTTGTACATCCCGTTGGCGTCCTCCAACCGGTCGAGGAACCACAGGCGGCGCTGGGCGAACGACAGCGGCACCACGTCGGGCCGCTCGGCGCGGGTGACGCCCTCGCGGGCGGCGCCGGCGGCGGTGGCGCGGGCGGCCAGCAGCGCGGGCGTCGGGGCTTCGAACACCGCGCGCAGCGGCAGTTCCACGCCCATCGCCGCACGCACCTGGCTCACCAGGCGCGTGGCGAGCAGCGAGTGGCCGCCGAGGTCGAAGAACCCGTCGTCCACGCCGACCCGGTCCAGGCCGAGCACGTCCGCGAACACCGCGCACAGCACCTCTTCGGCGGGTGTGCGCGGCGCGGCGTCGCCGATCGCGGCGGCGTCCGGCGCGGGCAGGGCCCGGCGGTCGAGCTTGCCGTTGGCGTTCAAGGGGAATGCGTCGAGCACGACGAGCGCGGCGGGCACCATGTAGGCGGGCAGGGTCGCGCGCACGGTGTCGAGCACGGCGGCCGGGTCGAGGGCGCGGGCGGGCACGACGTACCCGACGAGCCGCTTGTCCCCCGGCCGGTCCTCGCGGACCACGACGGCGGCGCGGTCCACGTCGGCGTGCCGGGCGAGCGCGGACTCGACCTCGCCGAGCTCGATCCGGAAGCCGCGCAGCTTCACCTGGTCGTCGGAGCGGCCGAGGTACTCCAACTGGCCGGCCGCGCCCCAGCGCACGAGGTCGCCGGTGCGGTAGAGCCGCCCGCCGCGGCCGAACGGGTCGGCCACGAACCGCTCCGCGGTGAGCGCGGCGCGCCCGACGTAGCCCCGGGCCAGGCTCTCGCCCGCCAGGTACAGCTCACCGGGGGTGCCGGGCGGCACGGGCCGCATGGCCGCGTCCAGCACGTAGGCGCGGGTGTTCCACAGTGGACGGCCGGTGGGCGCGGGGCCGTCGAGCGGGTCGGGCGCCGTGGAACCCCACTGGAGGGTGTAGACGGTGGCCTCGGTGGGTCCGTAGATGTTGTCGATCCGGGCGGCCGGGAGGGCGGCGCGCACGTCGTTGTAGACGCTCGCGGGCAGGCCTTCGCCGGCCAGCACGACGGCCCGCGCGTCCAGCTCCACCCCGGCCGCGAGGACCTGGGCGAACACCGAGGGCACGCCGCTGACGAGGCCGCCCGTCCAGCCGCCGCGCTCCACGAGGGTGGTCAGGTTCTCGACCACCTCGACCCGACCGCCCACCGTGAGCGGGGTGAACAGCTCGAAGACGGACACGTCGAAGTTCAACGAGGTGGACAGCAGCACCGAGGACAGCTCGTCGGCGGTGAAGTGGTCGGCGGCCCAGCCGACGAGGTTCGCCATGCCGTGCCGCGTCACGGCCACGCCCTTGGGACGGCCGGTGGAGCCGGAGGTGTGGATGACGTAGGCGAGCGACCCGCCGTGCACGGCCGGGGTCGGTGGCGCGACGGGCCGGGTGAGGCGTTCGGCGACGGCCGGGTCGTCGAGCAGGACGAGCCGGTCGGCGGCGGCGGCGGTGAGGCGGGGAGCCGTGGTGCGGTCGGCCACCACGCACACCGGTCGGGTGTCGTCCAGCACGAACGCCACCCGCTCGGCCGGGTGGCCGGGGTCCAGCGGCACGTACGCGCCGCCCGCCTTGAGCACCGCGAGCAGCGAGACCACCGCTTCGGACGTGCGGGGCAACGAGACCGCGACCACGGTCTCCGGCCGCACGCCGCGGGCCACGAGCAGGGCGGCGAGCCGGTCGGCGCGGGCGTCCAGCTCGGCGTACGTGAGCACGCGGTCGGGGCCGACGACGGCGATCGCGTCCGGCGTGCGGCCCGCCTGCCGGGCGACGAGCCGTTCCACGAACACCTCGGGCACGGGCCGCGCGGTGTCGTTCCACGTGTGCAGCACGCGTTCGCGTTCGGCGGGGTCGAGGACGTCCACCTCGCCGAGCCGGATCGCCGGGTCGGCGACGACGGTCTCCAGCAGCCGCACGAGCCGCCGCACGAGCACCCGGGCGGTCGACGCGTCGAACAGGTCGAGGGCGTGTTCGAGGTCGCCTTCCACACCGGCCGGCCGCCCCGCGTGGTCGTGGGTCTCGCGCAGGTCGAGCAGCAGGTCGAACTTCGCCGCGCCGCCGGGCACGTCTTCGAGGTCGATGGCGAGGTCCGGCAGGTCCAGGTCGGCCTCGGGGGTGTTCTGCAGCACGAGCATCACCTGGAACAGCGGGTGGCGCGCCAGCGACCGGCGGGGGTTGAGCACCTCCACCAACCGCTCGAACGGCACGTCCTGGTGCGCCAACGCGGCCAGGTCGGTCTGCCGCACCCGTTCCAGCAGTTCCTTGAACGTCGGGTCGCCGGAGGTGTCGGTGCGCAGCACCAGCGTGTTGACGAAGAACCCGACCAGGTCGTCCAACGCCTCGTCGGAACGCCCGGCCACCGCCGTGCCCAACGGGATGTCGGTGCCCGCGCCCAACCGCGTCAACAACGCCGCCACGGCCGCCTGGAGCACCATGAACACCGTCGTGCGGGTCTGCCGCGCCAGCGCCACGAGCCTGGTGTGCGTGTCGGCGTCCAGCCGCAACGGCACCCGCCCGCCCCGGTAGGACGCCACCGCCGGGCGCGGCCGGTCCGCCGGCAGCTCCAGCACCTCGGGCAGCCCGGCCAGCTGGGCGCGCCAGAACTCGACCTGCGCGGCGAGCGCGCTGCCCTCCTCCTCGTCGGACCCGAGAACGCGCCGCTGCCACAGCGTGTAGTCCGCGTACTGCAACGGCAGCGGCGGCAGGTCCGGCGCCGTGCCGGCCAGCCGCGCGCGGTAGGCCGTGCCGAGGTCGCGCAGCAGGGGCGTCAACGACCAGCCGTCGCCCGCGATGTGGTGCACCAGGAACAGCACCACGTGCTCGTCGGGCGCGAGCTCGAACAGCCACACCCGGCACGGCGGCTCGGCGGCCAGGTCGAACCGGTGGCCCAGGGCGTCGGCGATGGCGGCGGGCAGGTCGTCCTCGTCCACCTCGACGTGCGCCACCGGCAGGTCGGGCGCGTCGAGCACGTGCTGGCGCGGTTCGCCGTCGACCTCGGGGAACGTGGTGCGCAACGACTCGTGCCGGGCCACGACGTCGCGGAACGCCGCCGTGAGCGCGTCCCGGTCCAGCCGCCCGGTCAGGCGCAGCGGCAGCGGCACGTTGTACATGCCCGCCGCCTCCTCCAGCCGGTCGAGGAACCACAGGCGCCGCTGGGCGTACGACAGGGGCAGCACGTCCGGGCGGGGCAGCACCTCCACGTCGTGGCGGGTGCCGCGGGCGCGTTCGGCCAGCGCCGCCAGCGCGGCGGGCGTGGGCGCTTCGAACACCGAGCGGATGGACAGCTCGACGTCCAGCACCGACCGGACCCGGCTGACCAGGCGGGTGGCGAGCAGGGAGTGGCCGCCGAGGTCGAAGAAGCTGTCCTCCACGCCGACCGACGGCAGGTTGAGGACCGTGGCGAACACGCCGACCAGCACTTCCTCGGTGAAGTTGCGCGGGGCACGGCCGGTCGCGGCGGTGCCGCCGACCACGTCCGGCGCGGGCAGGCCGCGGCGGTCCAGCTTGCCGTTGGTGGTCAGCGGCAGCGCGTCGAGCCGGACGAACGCCGACGGCACCATGTAGTCCGGCACGGCGGCGGTGACGTGCGCGTGCAGCGCGACCGGGTCGAAGTCGTGGCCCTCGGCGGGCACGACGTAGGCGACGAGCCGCTGGTCGCCGGGCTGGTCCTCGCGCACGACCACGCCGACCGGCCCGGTCGAGGGGTGCCGGGACAGCACGGACTCGATCTCGCCCAGCTCGACGCGGTAGCCGCGGATCTTCACCTGGTCGTCGGCGCGGCCGGCGAACAGCAGGTCGCCGTGCTCGCCCCACCGGGCCAGGTCGCCGGTGCGGTACATGCGGGTTCCGCCAGAAGAATTGGATGCAGCGCCGTACGGGTTGGCGACGAACCGGCCGGAGGTGAGACCTGGCCGGGCCACGTAGCCGCGGGCCAGGTTCTCGCCCGCGATGTAGAGCTCGCCGACGACGCCGGGCGGCACCGGGCGCAACGCGTCGTCCAGCACGTACGCCTGCGTGTTCCACAGTGGACGGCCGAGCGACAGCACCTCGGCCGGGATCTCGTCGCCCGGCTCGACCACGAGCGACGTGCAGCCGACCGTGGTCTCGGTGGGGCCGTACTCGTTGACCACGCGGGCGCCGGGGTGGCGCTTGCGCCACACGTCGAGCTGCGCGCCGGGCAGCGGCTCGCCGCCCAGGACGAGTTCGGCGGTCGGCGAGTAGGCGTCCGGCAGCACGTCGAGCACGGACAGGTGGCTGGGCGTGCCCTTGAGGTACGCGAAACCGGCCGCGGTGGGGCTCGCCGGGTCGATGCCCCCGTCGGCCAGGTCGCCCAGGTGCACCGCGCCGCCGGAGATCAGCGGCGCGTACAGGCCGGTGACGGTGAGGTCGAACGTGACGGGCGAGTGCAGGAACGCGCCGGACCGCACGGACGGGTAGGCGTCGACCGACCACTGGAGGTAGTTCACCGCGGCGCGGTGCTCGACCAACGTCCCCTTGGGACGCCCGGTGGAGCCGGAGGTGTAGATGACGTACGCGGCGTGCTCCAGCCGCAGCGGCGCGCGTCGGTCGGCGTCGGTCAGCGGTTCGGCGGAGCGGGTGGCGTGGTCCAGCTCGTCGAGGACCGACGTCGGCACGTCGAGCGCGGCGAGGCGGGGCGCGAGGGTCGCGTCGGTGACCAGCCGCACGGGCCGGGTCTCGCCGAGCATGTCGGCGAGCCGTTCGGCGGGCTGGTCGGGGTCGAGCGGCAGGTAGCCCGCGCCGGTCTTGAGCACCGCGAGCAGCGTCGTGACCAGGCGCGTGCCGCGCGGGAGCGCCACCGCCACCAGGGTTTCCGGCCCGGCGCCCTGCTCGACCAGCAGGCGGGCGAGGCGGTTGGCGTCGGCGTGCAGCTCGGCGTAGGTGCGCTGCTCGGTCCCGTGCACCACGGCGGTCTTGTCCGGGGTCTCGGCGGCCTGCCGGTCGAGCAGCGCGGTCAGGTGCAGCGGCTCCACGGGGTGGTCGGTGTCGTTCCAGTCGACCAGGATGCGGTCCCGCTCGTCCGCGTCGAGCAGGTCGACGGCGTTCACCGGCCGGTCGGGGTCGGCGGCGATGGCGCGCAGCACCAGCCGCAGCCACTCGCCCATCCGCGCCACGGTCGCCCGGCCGAGCACGTCGGGCCGGTAGTCCAGGCGGAACGCCAGCCGCTCGCCGGGCAGGCCGACGAGGCTGATCGGGTAGTGCGTGGCGTCGCGGGCCTGGAAGTCGGTGATCCGCACGCCGCCGCCCAGCACGGGCGCGGTGTCGACGTCGACCGGGTAGTTCTCGAACACCATCGTGGTGTCGAACAGCTCGCCGTGGCCGGTGCGGCGCTGCACGTCGGCCAGGCCCACGTGCTGGTGCGCGATCAGCCCGGCCTGCCGGTCCTGCACGGCCGTCAGCAGGTCGCCCAGCGACTGGCCGGCGGTCCACGACACCCGCACCGGCAGCGTGTTGATGAACAGGCCGAGCATCGTCTCCACGCCCGGCAGCTCGGCGGGCCGGCCGGACACCGTGCCGCCGAACACGACGTCGCGGCGGCCGAGGTAGCGGCCGAGCACCACGCCCCACGCGCCCTGGGCGAGGGTGTTCATCGTCCAGCCGCGGGCGCGGGAGGTGCGGGTGAGGGCGTCGGTCAGCTCGTCGTCCAGCTCGACCAGCACGCCGTCGGGCACCACGGAGGCGTTGTCCGCGGCCGACCCGACGAGCGTCGGCCCGTCGAGGCCCGCCAGCACCTCGTCGTAGGCGGACAGCGCGCCGTCCACGTCCTGGCGCTTGAGCCAGCCCAGGTAGTCGCGGTAGGGGGTGACGCGGGGCATCGCGGAGTCGTCGCCCGCGTGCTCGTAGAGGGTGAACAGCTCGTCCAGGAACACCGGCGTGGACCAGCCGTCCATCAGGATGTGGTGCATGGTCAGCAGCAGCCGGTGCACCCGGCCGGGCAGCACGACCAGCACGAACCGCAGCAGCGGCGCGCGGGCCATGTCGAAGCGGCGGGCGCGTTCCTCGTCGACCAGGTCGGTGTAGTCCGCCTCCGGGTCGGCGGCGGCGGTCAGGTCGACCTCGCGCCACGGCGCGCGCACCTCGCGGCGCACCACCTGCACGGGCCGGTCCAGGCCCTTGTGCCGGAACCCGACGCGCAGGTTCGCGTGCCGGCGCAGCAACGCGTCGGCGGCGGCGCGGAGCGCGGGCACGTCCACCGGGCCGGTCAGCTCGGTGGCCATCTGCACGGTGTAGACGTCCAGGCCGTCGCGGTCGTACAGGGCGTGGAAGAGGAACCCCTCCTGCAACGACGACAGCGGCAGGACGTCCTCGACTGCGGACTTCTTGCTCATCGGTCCAAGTCCTCGCTCTCGTCGTCTTCGTCGTCTTCCAGCAGGTCCAGCTCGTCCTGGCTGAGCGGGACCAGGTCGACGTCGGACGGGGTGAGCCCGCCCGCCGCCGTGCCCCGGACGTGCTCGACCAGCCCGCGCAGCGCCTCCCGCCACGCCGTGCCGAGGTCGGCGGCCTCGGTGTCGGCGAGCAGGTCGGCGGGCCAGGCGAGGGTGGCGGCCAGGCGTGGGCCGTCCGGTGTGTCCTCGGTGACGGCCGTGACCTCGATCGCGTGCACGAACGGCAGGTCGTCGTGGCCGACGGGCGCGGTGAAACCGGGCGCGGGCAGCCACAGCCGGTCGCCGCCGGGCGCGGCGGTGTCGACGCGGCCCAGGTAGTTGAACGCGATCTGCGGCGCGCCCAGGCCCGCGAGCTTGCCCGCCGTGTCGTCGTTGAGGTGGCGCAGCAGGCCGTAGCCGACGCCCTTCTCCGGCAGCTCCCGCAGCTGTTCCTTGACCCGCTTCAGCGCGGTGCCCGCGGCGGGTCCGCCAGCGAGCAGCTCGGGCCAGCCGACCCGGCCGGGGTCCAGCCGCACCGGGTGCACGCTGGTGAACCAGCCGACCGTGCGGGACAGCTCCACGTCCGGCACGACGTCCTCGCGGCCGTGGCCCTCGACCTGGAGCAGCACGGAGGTCTCCGCGCCGCGGCCGCGCCGTTCCCGCCACCGGCCGACGGCCAGCGCGAGCGCGGTGAGCAGCACGTCGTCCACGCCCGCGTGGAACGCGGCGGGCACCTCCGTGAGCAGCGGCGCGGTGTCCGCCACGGTGAGGACGACTTCGCTGGTGCGCGCGGTGCCGACGGTGTCGCGCGCCGGGTCGAGGGGGCGTGCGCCGAGCAGCGGGTCCGGGCCGTCGAGGACGGCGGTCCAGTACGGGAGCTGGTCGGCGCGGGCCGGGTCGTGCGCGGCGTCGTGCAGCAGGTGCGACCAGCGCCGCCACGACGTCCACACGGGTTCGAGCACGGGGTCGCGGCCGGCGGCGAGGGCGTGCCACGCCTGGGCGAGGTCGGGCAGCAGGATGCGCCACGACACGCCGTCCACCGCGAGGTGGTGCACGACCAGCAGCAGGTCGCCGGGGTGCGCCGGGCCCGCGTCGAACCACACCGCCTGCACGAGCACGCCCCGTGCCGGGTCGAGGCGCCGCCACGCGGTGTCGGCCTCGGCGCGGACGGCCGCGGCACGCGCGGTGTCGTCCAGCCCGGTCACGTCCACGCGGCGGGTGAGGTCGGCGGCGCGGACCGTGCCGCGGTCGGCGATCTCGTAGACCCACTCGCCCTCCGCGTCGCGGTCGAGGCGGGCGCGCAGGGCGTCGTGGTGGTCCAGCAGCGCGTCGAGCGCGCCCAGCAGCCGGTCCCGGCCCAGTTCCGCCGGCACGGCGACGAGCTGGGCCTGGTTGAAGCCGTCGAGCGTGCCGCCGCTGTCGAGGAACCAGCGCACGACCGGCGTGAGCACGGCCGGGCCGCTGCCGGTCGGGTCGGCCACGAGGCGGGCGTCGGCGGGCTCGACGGCCACCCGGGCGAGTTCGGCCGCGGTCTTGCGCTCGAACACGTCGCGCGGGGTGAACACCAGGCCCGCCCGGCGGGCGCGGCTGACGAGCTGGATGGAGCCGATGCTGTCGCCGCCGAGGTCGAAGAAGCTGTCGTCCACGCCGACGTCGGGCAGGCCGAGCACGTCGGCGAACACCGCGCACAGCGCCTCTTCACGTGCGGTGCGCGTGCCCTCCGGTCGGGGTGTCGGATCGGGGGCGGCGGGCGCGGGCAGCTCGGCGTGGTCGAGCTTGCCGTTGCGGCTCAACGGGAGTTCGTCCAGCACCACCACCGCGGACGGCACCATGTAGTCGGGCAGTTCGGCGCGCAGGGCGGACCTCAGGGCCGCCGGGTCCAGCCGCGTGCCCGGTGTCGCGGTGACGTAGGCGACGAGCCGGGGCGTGCCGCCGTGGTCCGGGCGCAGCAGGACGGCGCACGTGTCGACGCCGTCGTGGCGGCGCAGCGCGGCTTCCACCTCGCCGGGTTCGACCCGGAAGCCGCGCACCTTCACCTGGCCGTCGACGCGGCCGAGGAACTCCACGTGCCCGTCGGGCAGGCGGCGGGCGAGGTCGCCGGTGCGGTACATGCGCGTGCCGGCGCCGGTGAAGGGGTCCGCGACGAACCGGTGGGCGGTGAGGGCGGGTCGGTCGAGGTAGCCGCGGGCGACGTTCGGGCCGGACAGGTACAGCTCGCCGGGCACGCCCACGGGCACGGGCCGCAGCCAGGCGTCGAGGACGTGCGCCCCGGTGTTGAGCACCGGCGTGCCGATGACGGGGGCGGGGTGGTCGGCCAGGTCGGCGATCATCGAGTCCACTGTGGACTCGGTGGGGCCGTAGAGGTTGAGCGCCACCAGTCCGGGCGTGGCGCGCAGCGTCTGCCAGAGGTGGGAGGGCACCGCTTCGCCGCCGAGCAGCACGACGGAGGGGTGTCGCTCTTCGCCGTCCAGCAGGCCGTGGGCGATGAGGTGGTCTGCATAGGACGGTGTGGTCTCGATGACGTCGATGCGCTCGTGGCGGAGGTGGGCCACGAGGGCGTCCGGGTCGCGGCGGGCGTCGTCGCCGATGACGTGCAGCTCGTGGCCGGCGAGCATCCAGAGCACTGGGTCCCATGACGCGTCGAACGCCACGGGCGCCGTCAACGCCGCCCGCAACCGATCACGGCCGAGGCGGTTCGCGATGGGGGCGAAGACGTGTTCTTGGTGGTGGCCCAGGAGGTTCGCGAGCGACCCGTGCTCGACCACAACCCCCTTGGGCCGACCGGTCGACCCGGAGGTGTAGATGACGTACGCGGCATCACGCGCCGTCAACGGCCGGGTCCGGTCGGCATCGGTGGGCGCCGCGTCAGTGCGGTCCGTGTCACCGGAGGCGATGTCGATACGGGCCGCGTCGCCAAGAATCGCATCCCTGCGAATCCCATCGCCACCAACCAGATCAGCGCGCACGGCATCCATGCGAACCACATCGGCGCGGACCGACTCGACACCGGCCACGTCGGCGCCGACCGCCTCGGCGCGGACCGACTCGGCGCGGGCCGCGGCGGTGTGGGCCGCGGCGGTGTGGGCCGCGGCGGTGGAAATTGCAGGTTTGCGGATTGAACCGACATCAGGCGCGTCGGCGCGGGCCGATGCAGTGATGACCGCCTCGGTGCGGGCCCTGTCGTGGTGGGAAATGGCGGTGGGAATTGCAGGGTTGCGGTTTGAACCGGGGTGGGGCGTATCGGTGTGCGGGGATGCGGTGCCGACCGTGGTGGGTGGGGTGTCCAGGATGATCCTGGCCGGTTCGGGCGGCAGGGTGGCGGCCGTCGCCGTGTCCGTGATGATCAGGACCGGGCGGGCGTCGGAGAGGGTGGTGCGCCGCCGTTCCTCCGGGTGGTCCGGGTCGAGCGGCAGGTACACGGCGCCCGCCTTCAGCACGGCCAGCAGCGCAACGACCGTGTCGACCGAGCGCGGCAGCACCACGGCCACCAAGTCGCCGACCGCCGTCCCCCGGCGGAGCAGGGTGTGTGCGAGCCGGTTGGCCCGGCGTTCCACCTCGGCCGCCGTCAGCCGAACCTCACCGGCCACCAACGCCTGCCGATCACCGTGCACCGCGGCGAACCGCTCGAACGCGGCGAGCACCGTCTGATCAGGCACCGAACCGACCGGTCCGGCGGCACCCCGGGCCAGGTGGTCCGCCTCCCCGGGCGCGAGCAGGTCCAGCTCACCGACCCGCCGCGACGGCTCGGCCGTGGCCTGGTCCAGGACGCGGGCGAACCAGCCCGCCACCCGGATCGCCGTGTCCTCGTCGAACAGGTCCCGGCTGTACTCCAGCTCCCCGCTCAACCCCGCGGGCTCACCGTCGGACTGCCGCTCGGCCAACGTGAACGACAGGTCGAACTTGGCGGGCCCGGCCGGCAGGTCCACCACCTCCGGCGTGACGCCCGGCAGGTCCAGGTCCGGGTCGGCGTTGTTCTGCAGCACGAGCAACACCTGGAACAACGGGTGCCGAGCCAGCGACCGCCGCGGCGCCAGCTCCTCGACCAACCGGTCGAACGGCACGTCCTGGTTGGCGAACGCGGCCAGGTCGACGTCGCGCACCCGCTCGACCAGCTCGGCGAACGACGGCTCACCCGACGTGTCCACCCGCAGCACGAGCGTGTTCACGAAGAACCCGACCAGGTCGTCCAACGCCTCGTCACGCCGACCGGCCACGGGCGTGCCGACCGGGATGTCGACGCCCGCACCCAACCGGGTCAGCAACGCGGCCAGCGCGGCGTGCAGCACCATGAACGGGCTGGCGCCGTGCGCAGCTGCCAATCGCGCCACACGGGCGTGCACGCCCGCATCCAGCCGCAACGGCACGGAGCCGCCCTCGTGCTCCGGCCGACCGGCACGGGGCCGGTCCGCCGGCAGGTCCACCGTGTCGGGCAGGTCGGCCAGCCGGGCGCGCCAGTGGTCGAGCTGGGCGCGCAACGGGCTGTGCTCGTCGTCGTCGGAACCGAGCACGTCGTGCTGCCACAACGTGTAGTCCGTGTACTGCACGGGCAACGGCGTGGACTCCGGCGCGACGCCGGCGTGCCGGGCGCGGTACGCGACGCCGAGGTCGCGCAGCAGCGGCGCGAGGGACCAGCCGTCGGCGGCCACGTGGTGCAGCAGCAGGAGCAGCACGTGGTGGTCGGCGGCGAGCCGGTACAGCCGGACGGCCACGGGCAGGTCGTCGGCCAGGGCGAACTTGTGCCGCACGGCGTCGGCCAGCTCGCCGGTCAACGCCTCCTCGGTGGTCTCGACCCGCCTGGTCGCGGCGCTGAGCAGCGCGACAGCCGCCGCCGGGTCCAGCACCGCCTGCCGCGGCGCGCCGTCGACCTCGGGGAACACGGTCCGCAGCACCTCGTGGCGCACGACGACGTCGGCCACCGCCGCGAGCAGCGCCGAGTCGTCCAACGCCCCGGTCAGCCGCACGGCCAGCGGCACGGTGTACATGCCGCCCGCCTCGTCCAGCCGGTCGAGGAACCACAGGCGCTGCTGGGCCGCGGACAACGGCACCACGTCGGGCCGGGGCCGGGGCGTCACGCGGGCACGGGCGGGCGCGGCGTCGTGCAGGGCGCGGGCCAGCCCGGCGGGCGTCGGGTGCTCGAACACCGCGCGGATCGGCGCCTCCACGCCCAGCACCGCACGGACCCGGCTGATCAGCCGCATGGCGAGCAGCGAGTGGCCGCCGAGGTCGAAGAACCCGTCGTCCACGCCGACCGACTCCACCCCGAGCACGTCGGCGAACAGCCCGCACAGCGCCTTCTCCACGCCGTGCGCCGCGCGGGACGGCGACGGGGCGGCGGTGGCGGGCGCGGGCAGGGCGTGCCGGTCGACCTTGCCGTTGGCGTTGAGCGGCAACGAGTCCAGCTCCACCACCACCGACGGCACCATGTACGCGGGCAGCGCGTCGCCGACGTGGGCGCGCAACGCCGCCTGGTCCACGACCACGCCCTCGCCGGGCACGACGTACGCGACGAGCCGACGTTCACCGCGGTGGTCGGCACGCACGGCGACGACCGCGTGCGCCACGTCCGGGTGCCGCGCCAGCACGGCCTCGACCTCGCCGGGCTCGATGCGGAAGCCCCGCAGCTTCACCTGGTCGTCGGCCCGCCCGTGGAACGCCAGCCGTCCGTCGGGCAGCCGCCGCACCAGGTCGCCGGTGCGGTACATGCGCTCGCCGGGCGGCCCGTACGGGTCGGGCACGAACCGCTCGGCGGTGAGCCCGGCCCGGCCCAGGTAGCCGCGCGCGAGCCCGGTGCCCGCCACGTACAGCTCGCCCACCGCGCCGGGCGGGGTGAGCCCGAGGTCGGCGTCGAGGACGTGCACGCGCGTGTTGTCCATCGGCAGACCGATGGGCATGGCCTCCGGGTCGGGTTCGCCGGGCCGCAGGGCGAAGCGGGTGGCGAACGTCGTGGTCTCGGTGGGGCCGTAGCCGTCGACGACGGTCAGGTCCGGGCAGTGCGCGCGGACGCGGGCCACCGCGGCGGCGGGCACGACGTCACCGCCGGTCCACACCTCCCGCACGCCCGCCAGGCACGTCGGCGCCTCCTCCGCGACCAGCCGGAACAGCCCGGCGGTCAGCCACAGCGCGGTGACGCGGTGGTCGGCGACGACCCGGCCGAGCGTGACGATGTCCAGCACGCCCGGCGGCGCGACGACGACCGTGCCGCCGGACAGCAGCGGGGCCCACAGCTCGTAGGTGGCGGCGTCGAAGGCGTGCGACGAGTGCAGCAGCACGCGGGCGTGCGCGGGCGTGGTGAACAGCCGGTCGGTGGCCAGTTCCACGACGTTCGCGTGCGTGACGGCGACGCCCTTGGGCACACCCGTGGAGCCGGACGTGTGCATCACGTACGCGAGCTGGTCGGGGTGCGCACGCCGGTTCAGCGGTCCCGCGGCGGGCGGCTGCTCGTCGGTGCGCACGACGTGCACGGGCGCGGTCAGCCCCTCGGGCAGCGCCGGCCGGTCGGTGACCAGGACGGGCGCGTCGAGGTCCGCGAGCACGAAGTCCAGGCGCTCCACCGGGTACGACTCGTGCAGCGGCACGTAGTAGCCGCCCGCCTTGAGCACCGCGAGGATCACGACCACCAGCGCGGGCGACCGGTCCATCAGCAGCGCGACCGGCGTTTCGGCGGCGACGCCCGCGGCGGCGAGCCGGTGCGCCCACCGGTCGGCCTCCGCGTCGAGCTGCCGGTAGGTCAAGGAGCCCTCGTCGGACACCACGGCGGGCGCGTCGGGCGTGGCGGCGGCCCGCGCCTCGAACCGGGCGACCAGGGACGTGCCGTCGACGGGCCGGGCGGTGTCGTTCCAGGTGACGAGTTCGGCGTGCCGTTCGTCGGCGGTGAGCAGGTCGAGGCGTCCCAGCGGGGTGGCGGGGTCGGCGGCGACGGCCGCGAGGAGCGTGCCCAGCCGGGTCACCAGGTGCCGCGCGGTGGCCTCGTCGAACAGGTCGAGCGCGTACTCCAGGGCGCCGGCGACACCGGTGACCGCGCCGCTGTCGTCACGCGTCTCGTACAGGTCGAACCACAGGTCGAACTTGGCCACGGCCGTGCGCAGGTCGGCCACGGCGACGTCCAGGCCCGGCAGCTCGACGTCCGGGTCGGGCGTGTTCTGGAGGACCAGCATCACCTGGAACAGCGGGTGCCGCGCCAACGACCGGCGCGGGTTCAGCTCCTCCACCAGCCGCTCGAACGGCACGTCCTGGTGCGCCAACGCGGCCAGGTCGGTCTGCCGCACCCGTTCCAGCAACTCGCGGAAAGTCGGGTCGCCGGACGTGTCCGTGCGCAGCACCAGCGTGTTGACGAAGAACCCGACCAGGTCGTCCAGCACCTCGTCGGAACGCCCCGCCACCGCCGTCCCCAGCGGGACGTCGGTCCCCGCGCCCAACCTCGTCAACAACGCCGCCACGGCCGCGTGCAGCACCATGAACACGCTCGTGCGCGTCTCCCGCGCGATGTCGGCCAGCCGACCGTACAGCTCGCCGTCCACGGTCAGCGGCACGCGGGCGCCCCGGTGCGACGGCACGTCCGGGCGCGGTCGGTCGGCGGGCAGCTCCAGCACGTCGGGCAGGCCGGCGAGCCGGTCGCGCCAGAACCGGACCTGGCGGCTGAGCGCGCCGTCCGGGTCGTCCTCGTCGCCGAGCGCGTCCCGCTGCCACAGCGCGTAGTCCGCGTACTGCAACGGCAACGGCGTGAACTCCGGGGCGACGCCCGCGTGCCGGGCGCGGTAGGCCGTGCCGAGGTCGCGCAGCAGCGGTGCCAGCGACCAGCCGTCGGCGGCGATGTGGTGCACGACCAGCAGCAGCACGTGCTCGTCGGACCCGGGTCGATCGCCGCCGGTCTCGAACAGCCACAACCGCCACGGCAGGCCGTGCGCGAGGTCGAAGCGGTGGCCGGTGGCGGCGGTCATCTCCGCCGCCGGGTCGGCGACGGCCACCGCCTCCGCGTGGTCGGGCAGCAGGCGCAGGGCGTCGGCCGCGTCGAGCACGTGCTGGACGGGCTCGCCGCCGACCTCGGGGTAACGGGTCCGCAGCGGCTCGTGGCGGGTGACGACGTCGCCGAGGGCGGCCAGCAGCGCGGCCCGGTCGAGCGGTCCGGTCAGGCGCAGCGGCAGCGGCACGTTGTAGGTGCCGCCGGTCTCGTCCAAGCCGTGCAGGAACCACAGCCGGCGCTGGGCGGACGACAGCGGCACGAGGTCCGGGCGCGGCCGTGCGGCGGGACGGGAGCGGGCGACGGCGGCCCCGTCCACGACGAGCGCGAGCCCGGCCGGGGTCGGGTGGTCGAACACCGAGCGCAGGGACAGCTCCACGCCGAGCGCGGCCCGCACCTTGCTGATCAGCCGGGTGGCGAGCAGCGAGTGCCCGCCGAGGTCGAAGAACCCCTCGTCCACGCCGACCCGCTCGACGCCGAGCACGTCGGCGAACACGGCGACCAGCAGTTCTTCCAGCGGCGTGCGGGGCGCGCGGCCGGCGGCGCCCGCGTCGGGCGCGGGCAACGCGTGCCGGTCGAGCTTCCCGTTGGGCGTCAACGGCAACGCGTCCAGCCCGACGAACGCCGACGGCACCATGTACCCCGGCAACCGGGACTCCGCGGTCGCCCGAAGCGCCGTCACGTCCACGTCGGCGGGCGTCACGTACGCGACCAGCCGCTTGTCCCCGGGCCGGTCCTCGCGCACGACGACCGCGACCGCGTCGACGGCGTCGGTGAGCGCGGCCTCGACCTCGCCCAGCTCGATGCGGTGGCCCCGGACCTTCACCTGGTGGTCGCGGCGCTCCAGGAACACCAGCGACCCGTCGGCGCGGCGCACCACGTAGTCGCCGGTGCGGTACATGCGGCCGCCGGGACGCGGCGTGAACGGGTCGGGCACGAACACCACGCCCGTGCGGCCCGGGTCGCCGAGGTAGCCCCGGCCGACGCCCTCGCCGCCGACGTAGAGCTCGCCGGGCGTGCCGACCGGCACCGGCCGCAGCCGGTCGTCCAGCACGTACAGGCGGGTGTTGCGCAGCGCGCTGCCGATCGGCACGCCGTCGGCCACGTCGGCGGGCGAGGTGATGAAGGCGTGCGTGACGTCATCGGCGCACTCGGTGGGTCCGTAGGCGTTCATCAGCGGGATGCCGGGGAACGCGTCGAGCCAGCGGGCGCACAGGTCGGCGGGCAGCGCCTCGCCCGTGGCCACGAGCAGGCGCAGCGAGGCCAGCCCGGGCCGGCCGCCGTCGGCGTCCCACAGGTCCAGCGCGGCGCGCAGCAGCGACGGCACGACCTCCAGCACGGCCACGCGTTCGGCGTCGGTCCGGTCGAACAGGCCGCGCGGGTCGGCGGCGAGCTCCCGGGTGACGACCCGCGCCGTGCCGCCGGCCACGAGCGGCGCGAGCATCTGCCAGATGGAGATGTCGAACGTCAGCGGCGCGTTCTGCACCACGGTGTCCACTTCGGACAGCGCGCAGTCCTCGACCTTGGCCAGCAGGTGGTTCACCATGCCCCGGTGGGTGACCATGGCGCCCTTGGGCTTGCCGGTCGACCCTGACGTGAACAGCACGTACGCCAGGTCGTCCCCCGCGCCGACGGGCTCGGGCCAGTCGTCGGTGACCTCGTCGGTGACGAGCACCAGTTCGGCACCCAGGTCGCCGGCGAAGGAGGCGACGGCGGGCGAGGCGAGCACGAGCCGTGCGCCGCTGTCGGCGACGAGCGCGCGGCCGCGGGCGATCGGCGCGTCGGAGTCCACCGGCACGTAGGCCGCGCCCGCGCCGAGCACCGCCAGCACGGACACCACGAAGTCGCGGCCCGGGGCGGTGGGCAGCGCGACGACGTCACCGCGCCCGACCCCCGCGTCCCACAACCGGCGGGTCAGCGCCGCGGCGCGCCCGGCCAGTTCGGCGTAGGTGGTCGGCCCCTCGTCGTCCACCACGGCCACCGAGTCGGGGGTGCGGCGGGCGTGATCCCGAACCCGGCGCACCACGCCGTCCTCGTCGTCCAACGGGGCGTCGGTGCGGTTCCAGCCGTCCAGCGCCTGGTCGCGCTCGGCGGCGTCGAGCAGGTCGAACGAAGCCAGCGGCGCGTCCGGGTCGGCCAGCAGCCGGTCGAGCAGCCGCAGCAGCCGGTCCAGGTGCCCGGCCACCTCGTCGGCGGTGTAGAGGAACTCGTTGCCGTCCAGGTCGATCCGCACGGGGTTGCCGTCGGACCGGTCGTAGGCGGTGATCTCGACGTCGTCGATCACGCCGTTGGACAGGTTGTGCGCGGTGACCGGGTGTCCGCCGAAGGTCACGTTGTAGTCGAACGGCATGATGTTGACCACGACGTTCGCCAGCTGGCCCGCGCCGCGCACCAGGCCGAGGTCGCGGAGCACGTCCTCCTGCCGGTACCGCTGGTGCTTGAGCGTGGTGCGGGCCTCGACGGTGGTGCGGCGCAGCACGTCGACGAACGTCACCGCCGGGTCGAGGTCCACGAACAGCGCGAGGATGTTGCTGACCATGCCGGGCGTGTCGCGCAGCAGCTTGCTCTTGCGCGCCATCACGGGGAAGCCGACGGGCGTGGTGCGGGCGCCCGTGACCAGGTGCAGGTAGACGGCGGTGGCGGCGGTCAGCGCCATCGGCCAGGTGGACGCGTTGGCCCGGGTGAGCTCCTTCATCCGGTCCATCAACGCCGGTTCGACGTGCGCGGTGGCGCGGGCGGGACGGGCGCTGGCGGGCGCGGTGCCCGAGGTGAGGCCGACCGGCGCGGGCCGGTCGGCGAGGCGGGTCCGCCAGTGCTCCTGGTCGCGGCGGTAGGCGTCCGAGGCCCGGTACGCCGCGTCGTCGTCCAGGTACTGCTGGAGGGTGGCGAACGCGCTGGGCGGCGGCTCCTCCCCCGCCACGAGCGCCGAGTAGACCGTGGCGAGGCGGTCGGTGAAGATGCGCCCGCTCACCCCGTCCGCGATCACGTGGTGGTTGCGCTGGTAGTACAGGTACCGCTCGTCCTCGACCTTGAACAGCGCGTCCACCGACAGCGGGCCCTTTTCCAGGTCCATGGGCCGGTAGAGGTCGTCGTCCATCCACGCCACCGCGTCGCCCACCGGGTCGGCGCGGTCGGTGTGGTCGAAGAAGTCCAGGTGCGGGTCGGGAGCGAGGAACTGCCACACGCCGTCGGCGTCCTCGGCGAACCGGACCTGGACGGTCTCGGCCTCCAGCACGGTGCGGCGCAGCGCCTCCTCGAACAGCGCCACGTCCACCGCGCCGTGGATCTCCAGGTACTCCGACATGACGAACACGTTGTCGGGGTTCAACCGCTGGCCGTACCAGATCCCCAGCTGCCCCGGGGAGAGCGGCCACCGCCGCCTGTCCTCGCTCATGTCCCTGGTCCTCCCTAGCCCTCGTCCCGTGGTCCCGGCCCGGGATTCCCTAGCCCTGCCACCGGCGCAGCACGACCACGGCGTTGTGCCCGCCGAAGCCGAAGGAATTGCTCATGACCACGTCCACGTCGTGCGCCTGCGCCTCGTGGGCGACGAAGTTGACCGCGCGGTCGATCGGCCGGTGGCAGTTGATCGTCGGCGGCACCAGCCCGCGGTTGATCGCCATCGCGCCGACGATCGCCTCCACCGCGCCCGCCGCGCCGATCATGTGGCCGGTCATGGACTTCGTGGAGCTGATCGGGACGCGCTTGGCGTGCTCGCCGAACACCGCGCGGATCGAGTCCAGTTCGGACTGGTCGTTGAACACGGTGCTGGTGCCGTGCGCGTTGACGTAGCCGACGTCCTCGGGCGCGAGGCCCGCGTCGGCCAGCGCGCCGCGCATGGCGGCCCGCGCTCCCCGGCCCTCGGGGTGCGGCGCGGTCCAGTGGTGGGCGTCGGACGTGGCGGCGTAACCGGCCACCTCGGCGAGGATCGTCGCACCGCGCGCGAGCGCGTGCTCCTCGGACTCCAGCACGACGATCCCGGACCCGGAGGCCATCACGAACCCGTCGCGGTCCTCGTCGAACGGCCGGCACGCCTCGGTGGGCGCGTCGGTGCGGGTGGACAGCGCCTTGGCGTTGCCGCTGCCCGCCAGGTCCACGCGGGTGAGGATGTTCTCCGCGCCGCCCGCGATCACCGCGTCGACCACGCCGTAGCGCACCCAGCGGGCCGCCTCGCCGATGGCGTCGGTGCCGGTCGCGCATGCGCTGCTCACCGCCCGGGTCGGGCCGGTGACGCCGAACGCCAGGCTGATCTCGCCCGCCGCGCTGTCGATGGCGCCGGTGATGGGCGCGAACGGGCTGACCGCGCGCGGCCCCTTGGCGTTGAGCGCCACCACGTGCTCGCCGAGGGACTGCATCGGCCCGTAGCCGCTGCCGATGAGCGCGCCGACGCGGTGCGCGTTGTCCTCGGTGATCTCCAGCTTGGCCGTGCCGACGGCCTCCGACGCGGCGGCGAACGCGTACCGCGCGTAGGGGTCCATGCGGCGGAGCTGCTTGTGGTTGAGGTACTTCTTCGGCTCGAAGCCCTTGACCTCGCCCGCCAGGTCGGTCGGCAGGTCGGAGGCGTCGACGACGGTCACGTTCCCGATGCCGCTGCGCCCGGCGACCAGCGCGTCCCACGTCTCGTCGGCGGTGAGGCCGACCGGGGACACCACGCCCCAGCCGGTGATGACGACCCGCCTGCCGTGTCGTTCAGCCATGTGCTGCTCCTCGCTCCAGTCAGGGGGTCAGTCGGCGACCGGGAAGGCGCCGCCGAGTTCGTGGTCGGCGAACAACGCGTCTTCCAGGCGTGCGGGGACGTTGAGGACGACGACCTCGCCCTCCCGCGAGCGCCGCCACGCGTCGGCGACGTCGGCGCGCAACGACTCCTTGGTGACGGTCACCTGGTGCACGCCGCGCAGTTGCGGCGCGCGGGCCGTGACGGCGTCCGGGTCCACGAACGCCGTGCCCGCCAGGCCCTCGTTGTGCGGGCCGAGCTGGGAGTGCAACCAGCCGTAGCCGCCGTTGCGCAGCACCACGTACAGCAGCCCGGAACCGAGGGCCGCGGCCGTCGGCAGGTCGGCGTCGAACAGGCCGAACGCGCCGTCCCCGACGAACGCCACCACCGGCCGGTCGCCCGCCGCGGCCTTCACGCCGATCGCCGCCGCCGCGCCGAACCCGAGGCTGGTCTGCTCGGACGGCACGACCGAGCCCGCGCCGTGCGCGCACTCGAACCGGGGGAAGCTGTAGGACCACATGTCCTGCAAGCCGTTCTCCTGCACCAGGACGCGGTCGGCGGGCAGCTCGACGTCGAGCGCGGCCAGCACCTCCACGACGTGCGGCCCGGGTTTCGCGGCGAGGTCGGCCAGCTCGCGGCGGTGGTCGGCGCGCAGCCCGTGGTGCACCTCGTCCACGCGCTTGGACCACTCGGCGGGCGCGCCGTCCACGACCTGCTCCAGCCAGGCCGCGCACACGTCCGCGCCGTCGCCGAGCACGACCGGTCCGGCGTACTGGGTGGCCACGCCCGCCGCGTCCACGTTGACCTGCACCACGGGCACGGTCGTGCCGAGGGCGGCCGGCCAGCCGTAGGTCGCGGTCTCCTCCAGCCTGCTGCCGAGCACGACCACGCAGTCGGTGTCGTCCCACAGCGCCTTGGCGCGGTCCGGCGCGTACAGGCCGGCGAGCCCGATGAACCGCACCGACGACTCGTCCACCACGCCGCGCCCGCTGGCCGTGCACGCCAGGGCCGCGCCGACGCGTTCGGCGAACCGCTCCACCACGCCGTCCGCGTTGCGGTGCCGCATCCCGCCGCCCACCAGCACGATCGGGCGTTGCGCGTGGCGCAGCGCGTCCAGCGCCGCCGAGTCGCCGGACACCGTGACCGACGTGGGGCGCTCGACGGGCGGCGCGGGCGGCGGCACGGGCACGTCCACCCTCAGCAGGTGGTCGGGCAGCTCCACGTACACCGGACCGGGCGCGCCGGAGGTGGCGACCAGGACGGCCCGGCGCACGGCGGGCGCGAGCCGTGCGGGGTGGTCGACCCTGGTCGCGGACTTCACCAGGGGCGCGACCACGGCCTGCTGGTCCAGCTCCTGGAACGCGCCGCTGCCCCGCCGTTCGGCCGCCGTGCCGCCGGAGAGCAGCAGCACGGGCGCGCCGGACGACGCCGCCTCCAGCAGGCCCGTCACGGTGTTGGTCACCGCCGGGCCCTTGCCGACGAGCGCGACGCCGAGCGCGCCGGACCGCAAGGCGTAACCCGTGGCCATGAACACGGCGTTGCGCTGGTCCCGGCACACGACCAGCCGGACACCGGCGGCGTGCAGCGCGCCGAGGGCGTCCAGGTCGTCGTCGGGCAGACCGAACACGACCTCGACACCGGCTTCGGCGAGCAACCGGGCCACGGCGTGCCAGGCGCCCCGGACGTGGTGGCCCGCGGGGTTCTCGCCGGAGGCGTCCTCGCCCGGAACGTCCTGTGCGGACGGCGGTTCCATCTCGATCACACCCATCTGTTCGGCGGCCGTCAGGCCGTGCGGCCGGTGGCGTCGGACGCGGCCAGGCGGTCGGACCCGAGGTGGTCCGCGACCGCCTTCGAGATCAGCAGCGGCTCGGCGTGGCGCTTGCGGCCGTAGGCGGCGTAGTTGGCGCGGATGCCCGTGCCGCCGAACGGCGCGTTGCCGTCCTCGATGTCGATCACGGTCTCGTTCACGCTGACCGTGTGCCGCCGGCGCAGCAGCTCGACGGTGTCGGGCAGGTCGCCGTAGACCGTGGCGGCCATGGCCCGTTCCTGGAAGTACTGGTGGTCGAGCATCGGGTGCAGCCAGTCCGTCGAGGTGAACGGCACCACGTTGAAGATCGGCGCGAACAGCTCGGGCGGCGTGATCCTGGTGTCGGCCGGTCGGATCAGCACGGTGGGGCTGAGGTGGTCGTCCACGAAGTTGACCTCGCCGCCCGCCGCGAGGTGCTCGCGACCCGACCGCAGGTAGTCCAGCGAGGCGTCGAACGCGTCGAGGTAGAACATGTGGCTGTAGTCGGCGTTCGGGTCGTCGAACCGGCCGTAGCGCAGGTTGTCCACCCGGCGGCACAGCAGGTTGCAGAACTGGGCGCTGATCGAGGTGTGCACGAACACCACGTCCGGGCCGAAGCAGTCCTGGCCGGAGTTCAGCATCCGCACGCGCAGCAGGCCGTCGACGGCCTTGGGGATGTCGGCGTCCGCGCCCACCACGAACGGGTTCACGCCCTGGCCGAAGTAGAGGAACAGCTGGTCGCGGCGCAGCCCGGCGCGGATCTTCTCGGCGTTGTTGAACGTGCCGGTGAACACGAGCACGTCCGAGCGCGCGCCCTCGCCCTCCAGGAACTCCCGCTGGTCGCTGTCGTCGAGCACGATCGGCAGGTGGTGCACCCCGGACAGCAGCTCGTGCAGCTTGAGCAGCTGGTCGGCGATGCGCCGCGACGGCCGGAACACGACGCGTTCGCTGTAGAGGCTGGGGATCGCCAGGTACAGCACGTAGCTGTAGAGCGGGATGTTCGACGGCATCAGCACGCCGATCTGGCCGATCGCGGGCGGCCGGTACCGGGCGATCTCGGCCGCGGCGCCCTCCAGGGCGGCGATCGAGGCGTCGATCTCGCCGTACGCGGTCTTGTAGCTCATCACCTGCGTGAGCAGGGACATCACCTCGGTGCGGCGTTCGCGCAGCAGCTGGGCGAGATCGGTGAGCCGGGCCAGCCGGTCGGGGAACGGGATGGCCGACGGGTCGGCGTCGCCGTGCACGCGGGGGAAGACGCCCTTGACGCCTTCGAGCGCCACCGTCGAGGCGGCGATGTCCCGCAGCGCCTGGAGGTCGACCTTGCCGTTGCCGTTGAGCGGCAGCTCCTTGAGCACGACCACGCGGTTGGGCTGCTCGTGCGCGGCGACGAACCGGGACACCGCGCGCTTCCAGTGCGCCACGGGCTGCTCGGCCGGGTCGGTGATCACGAACACGAGCTGGGTCCCGCGCTGCTCGTCCTCGACCGGGATCACGCGCACGGGCGCGCCGCACGCGCCGGCCTTCTCGGCGATGGCGTCGGGGTAGAGCGTGTGGCCGAAGCGGTGCACGGCGGACTTGCGGCCCAGCACCCGCAGCTGCCCGGCGGGCGTGAGGTAGCCGATGTCGCGGGTGTGGAACTCCTGCCGCTCCACCTCACGGACGCGTCCGCCGGGTTCGAGCAGGCCGACCATGATGTCGGGGGTGCGGACCACGACCTCGCCGATCTCGCCCGCCGGCACCGGGTTGCCCAGCGGGTCGCGCACCTCCACCGCGACGCCGTCCAACGGCGTGCCGCAGTAGGTCGGGTCCTCGGTCGAGGACAGCGCGACGTTGCCGGCCTCGCTGCTGCCGTAGCCGTCCAGCAGCGTGGCGTCGAAGCGGGTCTCGAAGCGGGTGCGCAGCTCGTCGCGCAGCGGTTCGCCACCGACGCACCACATGCGCACCGAACCCAGGTCGCGGGTGTCGCGACGGGCGACGACGCGCAGCATCGTGTCGTAGGTGGCGGGCACGGCGTCCACGACCGTCACGCGCTGTCGGGCGATCACGTCCAACGCCTGGTCGACGCGCCTGCTCGGCGCGATGACGAGCGTGGCGCGGGCGTTCCACCACAGCAGCAGCATGGACAGCCCGTACTGGTGGGTGAAGGGCAGCAGCGGCAGCAGCACGTCGGACTCGACGTAGCCCATGCGCGCCTGGGTGCGCTCGACGTTGCGCAGCACGGAGGCGCCGGAGCGCACGACGCCCTTGGGTTTGCCGGAACTGCCGGAACTCCAGACCACGAGCGCGTCACGCCGGCGGCCCCACTTGGCGAAGGTCAGCTCGGGGACCTCGGCCACCGGCACGTCGCGGGCGGTCTTCACCAGGCCGCGCAGGTCGAGCAGGCCGGCCGCGATGCGGTCGAACGCGGGGTCGGCCTGGTCGGCGTCGGTGACGAACCAGCGGGCGCCGGAGTCGACCACGTGCTCGGCGGACTGCGCGGGTGGCAGGCCCGGGTCGACCAGGCCGACCGAGACGCCCAGCTCCATCAGCGCGAACAGGAGCACCACGAAGTCGTCGGAGTTGCGCGCCGACAGGACGACCCGGTCGCCGTCGCCGACCCCGCGCTCGCGCAGCACGCCGATGAGCGCGTGGCAGCGTTCGGCGACGTGGGCCAGGGGTGTTTCCCCGCCGTGTTCGTTCACAAGCATGGCTCTGCCCTCGTTCCTCGTTCATCGGACACCCACCGGGGCGTTGACGCGGAATGGACCCGGTCCGGCGGCACGCGAAAACCCCGTGCGGGACCGCATTCGTCAATACCGCCCGGACAGGCGTGGGCGGCTCACGAACCAGAACGTGAGCCGAGGCTTTCGGACACATTTCACCCGCGACCGCACGCGGGGTGCCGGAATTCGCGCGGGGGCGCTAGGAGAAGGGCCGCGCCGCACGTGGCCCACGTGTCGGGCGCGACACGTGCCACGGGCGCAACCGCTGGGCACGACTCGGCGTGACGCCCGGTGGCGCGGTGTCGACCGCGCCACCCGAGTTACCGCCGGTAGTGCCCGCCTCACGTTTGTCCGCCCCGCGCGCCGCGTTCCCGAATAACCCGGGAACGGCGGCGAACGGGCCCCTGGGACAGGAGATCGTATTCACTGCCGTTGTCCTCGATGGAAGTTCGCGCGCGGCCGGCGGACCACGCGTCACAGTACTGCGCACGCCGTTCCAGTACTGGAGGGCGTGCCGACACCTCCCTGATCTGCGCGGATCCCGGAGGTGGCTGATCGTCGGACGGGATCGTCAATCTCCAACAGGTATCGAGTCGTTCCCGTTCCTCAGCACCGACCACCTTGGCAACGAGGTCGGTCGATCACAATCAGCCGATCGGCGCAGCACGCTGACAAATCCGTCTCAAAACCCTGAACGAGAACGCTGTTCACATTGTTCGGCGCGGCAAGCTAGCGACCCCTTGATCGGGTGTCAAATCGAGCCAAAGGGCCCGGTGAACGCCCATGAACTTCCGGCACGTTCCAGTACCGCCGTAACATGGAGATATAGATGACGTATAGACGGTGGGACCGGTGGGCAGCCGGACGATCTTCACGTTAACTCGACCGACAGGTTGTCCACAGAGTGCGGTGGACCGACGCGCGCACCGATCGAGACGGCACACCGGATCCGCCCGGCCACCGACCTGCGCACCTCCGAAGCGCGGAGGCCGAAAAGGACGGCCGGCTCCGTGTCCCCGCAGCACTTCGGTTGACGCGGCGCTCCGGCGCGCGCCAGACTTGCCCGGTTTGACCGGTCAAATGAGACCCGCCACCGTCCTCGCCGCCACGAGGTGACTGCCGATGACCGACCTGCCGCCGTCGTCCGTTGTGGACCTCCACATCGGACGCACCCCACGGTTGCTCCACCGCACCAAGCACTCGGGGTCGCGTGTGTAGCGACCGGACCGTGCCCACCTCACCGGAAGAACGAGCTGCCGCCGCTTCCTGCCGCTCGACGGGGGTCCGGGCCGACCAGCCGGCTTTCCTCGGCCGCATTCGCGGTGGAACACCTGCCCGGTGGCCACGCCGACAGGGCCGGCCAGACCCGGGAATGCAGAGAGGCGGTGGGCCGCATCGCGCACCCACCGCCTCCGCGGTCCAGGGTCGCCCCTGGGTCGAACCTCAGCCCTTGACGGGCGGCACGGTGCCGGTACCGGTGTCGCCTTCGGCGGCAGTGCCGGCGGTGCCCGAGTCGGTGCCGGCGTCGGCGCTGGTGCCGGCCTCGCGGTCGGCGGTTGTGCCGGTGCCGGCGGTGTCGGCCTCAGTGGCGTCGGTCCCGGCAGTGCCGGTCCCGGCGGCAGCGGCGGTATCAGTGTCGGCGGTGCCGCCGGCGGTCGTGCCGCCGTCGGCGGCAGCGGTGCCAGTCTCGGTGTCGGTGGTGGCACTGGCGGTCGTGCCCGGGTCGCCGTCAGTGGGCGCGGTGGGTTCCGGGCGCTCCACGCCGACCGACCACGGGCCCGCCAGAGCCGCGAACGCCGCCACGGCCGTCACCATCGGCGCGGCCACCGCGGCCACCACGCCGGCCGTCACCGGGATGTCCAGCACCGGCTCGCCCTTGCCGTTGCGCACGACCACCCGGCGCGTGTTGCCCTCGTGCACGAGCTGCCTGATCTTGTCCGTCAACGCCTCGACACCCGGCGCCTGACGATCACCCTGCTCCGTCATGTCTACCCCCTTCGCCGACCATCCTCCCGCGTGCCGGTCGTCCAGATCCAGTCGCGTCGCTTGAACGGCCCTCACCACGGTGTCCGGACAACCGGCGTCGTGTCCGAAGTGGACACCGCCACCCGCCGCACAGGAAGCGCCGGGCGTCGCCGGCGATGTCACCGCACGCCCGGCCGCGCGGAGAGTACCGCGGCTTCGTGGAGCTAATTGCCGATCGCCGTGGAGCTATCTTTTCGGTACCGTGGCTCCATGGGAACTCCCGGTGCACGGCGCCAGGCGCGTGGCGAGGTCGAACGACTGCCGAGCGGGTCGTTGCGGGTGCGGGTGTACGCCGGGGTCGACCCCGGATCGGGCAAGCGGCGCTACCTGACCGAGACGGTGCCCGCCGGTCCGGCGGCCGACCGCGAGGCGGAGGCGGTCCGGACCCGGCTGCTCGACGAGGTGGACGCGATGCGGAACCCGCAGGCCAAGGAGCGGCCCCGGGCGAACGCGCGTCCGCGCGGGCGCCGGCGTGGCGAGCTGACCGTCGCGGCGGTCGCCCGACTGGCCGGCGTGTCCGCGCCGACGGTGTCGAAGGTGCTCAACGGGCGTCCGGGCGTGGCGGCGACGACCCGGCGGCGGGTGGAGGCGGCGCTGCGCGAGCACGGCTACCGTCGACCGGAGGCGGTCGTGCGGGCGCCGAACGTGGAGGTCGTCTTCTTCGGCATGCAGAGCTACCTGGCGGTCGAGGTCATGCACGGCGTGGAGCGGGTCGCGGGCGCGCACCGGCTGGCCGTGGGCTTCACCGACGCCGCGCGCCAGTCGGCGACCGGCCGGTCCTGGGCGCACGACCTGCTGTCGCGGCAGCCGTTGGGCGTGGTCGTCGTGCACCTCGGCTTCACCAGCGAGCAGCACGGCCTGCTGGCCACGAGCGGCATCCCGCTGGTGGCGCTGGACCCGACCGGCGAGCCGGAGCACTCGGTGCCGTCGGTCGGCGCGGCCAACTGGAGCGGCGGCATCGCGGCGGCCAGGCACCTGCTCTCCCTCGGCCACCGGCGCATCGCCGTCATCGCCGGCCCGCCCGAGCGGATGTGCGCGCGGGCCAGGCTCGGCGGCATCCGGGCGGCGATGGCCGAGCACGGGATGCCGCTGGACGAGCGGTTGGTGCGCATCGGGCAGTGGTTCGCCTTCGAGGAGGGGTTCATCCACGCCCGCGAGCTGCTGCGGCTGCCCGACCCGCCCACCGCCGTGCTGTGCGGCAACGACCTCCAGGCGCTCGGCGTCTACGAGGCGGCCCGGCAGGCGGGCCTGCGCGTGCCCGAGGACCTCAGCGTGGTCGGCTTCGACGACATACCGGCCGTGCGCTGGTGCGGGCCGCCGATGACCACCGTGCGGCAGCCGATGGTCGAGATGGGCGCCGCCGCCGCCGAGCTGGTGCTGACCCTGGCCGCGGGCCGGACGCCCGACCAGGCCCGGGTCGAGCTGGCCACCACCCTCATCGTCCGCGACAGCACCGCGCCGCCGAAGTGAGTCCACATGGCGAAATCGTGCTGCGCCGAACGAGTGAAGTGCCGAAGCGTTTCCACAGTTGATCGAAAGCTTTCGACCTGCGGACACGTCCGCTCGTCCGGCGTTCGCGCGCGTTCGCCCTGGTTGCCCTCCCCCGCTCCGCGTCCCTAACTTCCGCAACGGGCGGGAGCGACTCGGAGGGACGACGATGTTCCAGAGGATGTTCCAACGGCGACGGCTGCCCGCCGTCGCCGCGGCACCGGTCGTGGCGGTGAGCGCGGCGCCGGTCGCCTCGGCGGCCACCGCCGTCACGGTGAACGCCGCGACCACCTACCAGCGCATCGACGGCTTCGGCTTCTCCCAGGCGTTCGGCCAGGTGGCCGCGTTCCGCAACGCGGACGGCTCGCCTGCCGTCGTGGCGCTGAACACCACCTGCTCGGCCGTCTCCGTGCCCGTCACGGGCATGAGCACGCAGGCCGTGCCGCACCTCACCAACGGCTCGAACAACACCGCGGCGCAGACCCCGATCACCACCAGCGGCGGCGCGCTCACCTCCACCATCCCCGCTCGTTCCCCGGTCACCTACGAGGTCCGCTCATGAGCCGCTCACCAGTCGTGTCCGCGATCCTCGGCCTGGTCGTCGTCGCGGCGGTGGCGCCGGCGGTCGTGATGACCGCCCGCGCGCCGGACGCGTCGGCCGCCGCCGAAGGCGACTACGTCTCGTTCGCCCCGGTGGACGGCGGGTTCGCGCTCGCCGCGAACGGCCGGGCCGCGCCGCTGTTCGTGAGCGGTGGCGACTTCCCGGGCGTGGTGCGGGTGGTGGACGACCTGCGCACCGACGTGGAGCGCGTCACCGGCGTGCGGCCGACCGTCTCCACGGGCACGCCGACGTCCGGTGAAGCGGTGCTGGTCGGCACGCTCGGCCGCAGCGCGCTGATCGACGGGTTGGTGTCCGCCGGGAAGCTCGACGTCGCCCGGATCCGGGGCAAGTGGGAGACGTCGCTGCAACAGGTGGTCGAGAACCCCGTGGCGGGGGTGAGCCGGGCGCTGGTGATCGCGGGCAGCGACCAGCGGGGCACGATCTTCGGCGTCTACGACGTGTCGCGGCGGATCGGGGTGTCGCCGTGGCACTACTTCGACGACGTGCCGGCCCGCAAGCACAGCGCGTTGTACGTCCGGCCGGGCAGCCACTCGCAGGGCACGCCGGCGGTGAAGTACCGGGGCGTGTTCATCAACGACGAGAACCCCTCCACCGGTCGGTGGGCACGGGCGACGTTCGGCCCCGGCCTCGCGCCCGGCCAGCCCGGCGGGCTGAACCGCCTGTACTACGAGAAGGTCTTCGAGGCCATGTTGCGGCTCAAGGCCAACTACCTCTGGCCGGCGGTGTGGGGCCGGGCGTTCGCCGAGGACGATCCCGCCAACCACGCCACCGCCACCCGGTACGGCGTCGTGATGGGCACCTCGCACGAAGCGCCGATGATGCGCGGCATCGAGGAGTGGAAGCGCAACCCGACCCGCTACGGCGGCAACGGCGAGTGGAGCTTCGTGCGCAACGCCACCGCCGTGCAGAACTACTGGGCCGACGGCATCAAGCGCATGGAGCGGGAGAAGTTCGAGGGCGTCGTGACCCTGGGCATGCGCGGTGAGGGCGACACCAGCCTGCCGGACGGCGACGGCGTCGAACTCATGCGGAGCATCATCGCGAGCCAACGCCAGATCCTCGACCGCGAGAGCAGCACGCCGCTCGACCGGATCCCGCAGGTCTTCACGCTCTACAAGGAGGTCCAGCGCTACTGGGACCGCGGCCTGCGCCCGCCCGACGACGTCACGGTGGTGTTCGCGGACGACAACTGGGGCAACATGCGCAAGGTCCCGGACCCCGCGCTCGCGCCCCGAGCGGGCGGGTACGGCTTGTACTACCACTTCGACTACGTGGGCGGCGGGCGCAACTACAAGTGGGTCGACACGATCAACCTGGCCAACACCCGTGAACAGCTCGACCTGTCGTACCAGAGCGGCATCGACCGGCTGTGGGTGGTCAACGTCGGAGACCTGAAGAACGAGGAGGCGCCCACCCAGTTCTTCCTCGACTACGCCTGGAACCCCGCCGCCATCCCCGCCGACGGCATCGCCGAGTGGACCCGCCAGTACGCCGCCCAGAACTTCGGCGAGCAGGCCGCGCCCGCGATCGCCGACGTCCTGCACACCTACGGGCAGTTGCAGGCGCGCCGCAAGCCCGAAGCGACCAACCGGCGTTACACCAGGGACACGGCCGGCGCGATCACCACCGACGACGCGATGACCCCGTACAGCATCGAGAACTACGGCGAGCTGGACCGCGTCACGGCGGAGTGGCAAGCGCTGGCCGCGAAGGCCCAGGCGGTGGGCCGCACGCTGCCCGCGACCGACCAGGACGCCTACCACCAGCTCGTGCTCTACCCGGCGAAGGCCACCGCCAACCTGTACGCGCTGCGCAAGGCGCAGTTCCTCAACCGCTGGTACGCCTCACAAGGCCGGGCGGCCACCAACGACCTCGCCGCGACCGCCGAGGCGCGCCTGGCCGACGACGTGGCGATGTCCAACCACTACAACACCACCCTCGCCGGCGGGAAGTGGACCGGCTGGCAGACCCAGACCAAGTTCGGCTACGGCGACAAGGCCCGCTACGGCAACAACGCGAGCTGGCAGGAACCGCCGGAGCCCGACCAGATCTACCCGGCGGTGCAGCGCATCACCGTGCCGTCCGCGGCGTCGATGGGCGTGGCGATCGACGGTTCGCTGAGCTGGTGGCCCAACGCCACCGGGCAGCCGGTGCTGCCGGAGTTCAGCCCCTACCAGACCCAGCCCGCCCAGCACGTCGAGGTGTTCAACCGGGGCACGAGCCCGTTCACCTACCGGATCACGCCGTCCGTGCCGTGGCTGACCGCGACCCCGGCCAGTGGCACCGTCACCAAGCAGACCCGCGCCACGCTCACGGTCGACTGGTCCCGGGCGCCCGCCGGGAGGACGACGGTCCCGATCGCCGTCACCGGCGCGGGCCGCACCGTCACCGTGCAGGCGGTGGTGAACAAGCCCGACGCGCCGCCGGAGGGGTTCGTGGAGGCGAACGGCTACGTCTCCATCGAGGCCGACCACTACACCAAGGCCGTCGACGGCAACGGCGTCTCGTGGTCGCACCTGCCCGACATCGGCCGCACCGGGTCGGGCATGCGGCCGAGCCCGGTGACCGCCGCCGACCAGACACCGGGAGGCGACGGTGCACGCCTGGAGTACCAGGTCAACCTGACGACGACCGGACCGGTCACGGTGTGGGCGTACCTGTCGCCGCGCAACAACGTCCGCCCCGGCGCCGGCGTCGAGTACGCGATGTCGATCGACGACCAGGCGCCGAAGACGGTGAACACCACGACCGCCACGGGGTCGGACGACACGGCCATGAACAAGGGCTGGGAGCTGAACGCCCTGGAGGCCGTCAACCGCACGTCGACCACGTTCACCGTCGCGTCCCCCGGCGTGCACACCCTGAAGTTCTGGGCCGTCGACCCCACCGCCGTGCTCCAGAAGCTGGTGGTCGACACCGGGGGCCTGAAGTACAGCTACCTCGGCCCACCGGAGAGCCACCGGGTCACACCCGGCGATCCGACGACGACCACCACACCGACCAGCACCACCACCACCACTACCACCACGACCACGACCAGTCCGGCCGGGTGCACCGCGTCCGCGTCCCTGAACTCGTGGAACGGCGGCTTCACCGCCACCGTGGAGGTCACCGCCGGGTCGTCGGACATCGACGGCTGGACCGTGACGCTCACCCTCCCCCCGGGGGCAACGGTCACCAACGCCTGGAACGCCCAGCGCGACGGCGACACCGGCACCGTCCGGTGGACCAACGCGAGCTACAACGGCCGCGTGGCCGCCGGCCAGTCCACCGAGTTCGGCTTCCAGGGCACGGGCGTCGGCACCGGTGTCGCCCCGACCTGCACGACCCGCTGATCACGCCCCGCCCGGTCGGTGGGGACCCCCTGCGGTTCCCACCGACCGGCCGCGCGAAGGAGGATCATGAGCAGGACTTCGTCGATCACCGGCCTGGCCGCCGCGGCGGCCCTCGTGGTGGCGTCGCAGGCGATCGGCGCGGAGCCGTCGTCCACCGCGACCGAACGCTGGGTGCACACGTGGGCGTCGATGCCCCAGTTGACCGAGTCGTCCAACATGCCACCCGCGCCGTTCACCCAGAACGGCGTGGTGCTGGCCAACGCCACCCTGCGCCAGACCGTGCACGTCTCCGTCGGCGGCAACCAGCTCAGGCTGCGGTTCTCCAACGCCTTCGGCGGCGCGCCACTGCCCATCACCGCCGTCACCGTCGCCGTGCCCCGCGGCGGTCTGGCCGGCGTCAACGCCGTCGAGCCCGGCACGTCGCGCCCGGTCACGTTTCACGGCAAGACGTCAACGACCATCCAGAAGGGCGCCCAGGCGGTCTCCGATCCGATCTCCTTCCCCCTCGCGGCCCAGGCGAACCTGACCGTCACGACGTACCTGGCACAGGGACAGGCCTCCACCGGCATCACCTCGCACCCCGGCTCGCGCACCACCTCGCACCTGCTGGCCGGCAACCACGTCGACGCGGACGCGATGTCCGGCTCCACGCCCACCGACCACTGGTACTTCCTCAGCGGCGTCGAGGTCCTATCCGGTCCGAGCACGGCCTCCCTGGTCGTGCTCGGCGACTCGTTGACCGACGGGCGGGGTTCCACCACCAACGGCAACAACCGCTGGCCCGACCAGCTCCTGGCCAGGCTCCAGGCCCAGCCGGACACCGCGGACGTCGCGGTGGTCAACCAGGGTGCGGGCGGCAACAGCGTGCTGCGGGGCGGCCTGGGACCGACCGCGCTGTCCCGCCTGGACCGCGACGTTCTGGCCCAGAGCGGGATCGAGTGGCTGGTGGTCTTCGAGGGCGTCAACGACATCGGCGGCTCCCCCGCCACCGACGCCGGCCGGCGCCAGATCGCCGCCGAGCTGATCGACGCCTACGACCAGATCATCCTCCAGTCCCAGGCCCAGGGCATCCGCGTCTTCGGCGCGACGCTCCTGCCGTTCGGGGGCAACGGCTACGACGACGCCGCGGGCCACCACGAGCAGGCCAGGCAGGCGGTCAACACCTGGATCCGCACCAGCGGCCGGTTCGACGCCGTGATCGACTTCGACCAGGCGGTCCGCGACCCCGCCCAGCCGCGCAGGCTCAAGGCCGCCTACGACAGCGGCGACCACCTGCACCTCAACCCCGCCGGCTACCGGGCGTTGGCGGACGCGGTGCCGGCGCACCTGCTCACCACCGCATAGGGCCGACAGGTCTGGGTGTTCCCTGTGAGTGCGCCGCGGCGGTGGTCCGCGGCGCACGGCCGGGTGCGCCGGATTCCCAGGGTTCTCCCAGGAGCGCCCAGGGATCGGCCAGGCAGGCGCGCCAGGCTCGGCCCCATGACGATGATCGAGGTAAAGGGCCTGACCAAGCGGTACGGGCCCGACACCGTGGTGGACGACCTGTCGTTCACCGTCGAGGCCGGGCAGGTGACCGGGTTCCTCGGGCCCAACGGCGCGGGCAAGTCCACGACCATGAAGGTGATCCTGGGGTTGGCGGCGCCCACGAGCGGTTCCGCCACCGTCGCCGGGCGCCGCTACCGCGACCTGCCCGTGCCGCTGACCGAGGTCGGCGCGCTGCTCGACGCGGGCGCCGTGCACGGCGCCCGCAAGGCGTACGACCACCTGCTGGCCCTGGCCGTGAGCAACGGCCTGCCCCGGCGGCGGGTCGACGAGGTGCTCGCCCGGACCGGGCTCGAAGGCGTGGCGGGCAAGCGGGCGGGCGGGTTCTCGCTCGGCATGCGGCAACGGCTCGGCATCGCGGCGGCGCTGCTGGGCGACCCGCGCGTGCTGATCTTCGACGAGCCGGTGAACGGGCTCGACCCCGAGGGCATCCGCTGGATCCGGGACTTCATGCGGTCCCTGGCCCGCGAGGGGCGCGCGGTGCTGGTCTCCAGCCACCTCATGAGCGAGATGGCGCAGACCGCCGACCACCTGGTCGTCATCGGCCGCGGCCGGCTCATCGCCGACACGGGCGTGGCCGAGTTCCTGCGCGGCAGCGGCGAGGGCGCCGTGCTCGTCCGCACGCCCGAGCCGGCCGAGTTCGCGCTGCGGCTGACCGCGTCCGGCGCGACCGTGCGGGAAGGTCCCGAGTCGTCGCTGGTCGTGGCCGGCCTGACGAACGAGGAGATCGGCAAGCTCGCCGCCTACCACCGCGTCGTGCTCACCGAGCTGACACCGCAGCGGCCCTCGCTCGAGGACGCCTTCATGGAGCTGACCAGGGACAGCGTCGAGTACCAGGGGGCGGCGGCGTGAGCGGCCTGGTGACCCGGGTGCGGTTCGGCCACGCCCTGCACGCGGAGTGGGTGAAGCTCCGCGGCCTGCGTTCCACCTGGTACACCCTGGCCTGCCTGTTCGGGGTCGGGCTCGGCATCACGTTCCTGTCGATGGGCACGGCGGGCGCGGAGTACGCGGGCTCCTCCGCCGCGGAGCGACTGGCGTGGGACCCGACGAACCTCAGCCTGACCACCTACATCGTCGCCCAGCTGATCATCGGCGTGCTCGGCATCCTGGCCGTCACCTCCGAGTACGCGACCGGCCTGCTGCGCACGTCGCTGGCCGCCACCCCGCGCCGCCACCGGCTGCTGGCGGCCAAGGTGGCGGTGGCCACCGCCGTCGCCGCGGTGGCGGGCGAGGCGCTGATGTTCGCCGCGTTCCTGCTCGGCCAGGCGCTCCTCGCCGGGCAGGGCGTGCCGCACGCGCGGCTCGGCGACCCGGGCGTGCTGCCGGCCGTGGCGGGCGGCGGGCTCTACCTCGCGGCGATCGCGCTGCTCGCGATCGGTCTCGGGACGATCATGCGTGCCACGGCGGGCGCGCTCGCCACGCTGGTGGGGATCGTGTTCCTGGTGCCGGCGATGTCGGGGCTGTTCCCGTCGTGGCTCCAGGGCCTGTTCGACTTCTGGCCGAGCAAGGGCGCGGTCGCGGTGCTCACCACGGTGCCGGACCCCGCCTACCCGCACCCCTGGCTGAACCTGGCCGGGATGTGCCTCGGTGTCGCCGCGGTGCTGGCCGCCGCCTTCGTCGTCTTCCGGCGTCGTGACGTGTGATGGTCGCGCTGCGGGAGGTGTGCCGGGGCGTGGTGGCGGCGGTCGCGGCGCTGGCCGCCATGGCGGGAGTCGCGGCGGCCGGGCTGTTCCTGCTCGACGCCGACCGGATCGGCGCGTTCGGCGGGCTGACGGCGGCCGTGGTCGCCCTGGCCGCGGGCGGGTCGGCGGAGTTCGGCGCGGTGCCGTCGGGTGATCTGCCGTTCGCCGTGCGGGGTGGCGTCACGGTGGTGCCGCTGGGTGTCTCGCTGGTGGGCGCGGTGGTGCTGGGGTGGCTGCTGCTGCGCGGTCGGGACGGTCTGCTCGGTCGCGGTGCGGCGGCGGTCGTGGCGTTCCCGGCGGGGCTGGCGGCGGTGGCGTGGTCGGCTCGGGGAACGGTGACTCTGCCGGGCGGTGCGACGGGCGGCGGGTCCGGGGCGTCCGCCTGCGGGGTGCCGGCGGCGGGTCCGCTCGGCCGGGGCGGGTCGGTCGACGCGCTCGGTGCCGGGTTCGCGGTGCCGGTCTGGTCCGCGGCGGCGGGCGCGGTGGGCTGGGTGCTCGCGGTCGTCGGGGTGTGCTGGCTGGTCACGCGGTTCCGGGTGCGCGTGCGGGGCGTGGTGTGGACGGCGGTCGCGCTCACGGTCGCGTGCCTGCTCGTCGCGTCGGTGTCCGGGGGTGCCGCGGCGACCGGTGCGGTGCTGCTCGGGCTGCCGGTGGTGGTGTTCGGCGCGGTGTCGCTCGGGCTGGGCGTGCCGTGGACCTTGACCTCGGACGGCGCGCTCTCGTGCGTCCTGGACGCGGTCGCGCCTCCCGCGCCGGGCGGGCCGCTGACGTGGGTCGCGGCGGTCGTGCTGCTGGTTCTCGGCGTCGTCGTCGCCCGGTCCGTCGGTCCCGACGGCGGGCCGCTGCGCCGTGCCGCGCGCGCCTCGACGCGGCTCGCGCCGGCGGTGGGGGCGGCGCTGGCCGGGTCGGCGCTGCTGTCACGCGTGTCGGTGGAGCTGGGCATCGGCGCGTTCGGGTTCACGCTCCCGGTCCTGGACGCGCGGTTGGCGGCGGACCCGCCGGCGGCGCTCGGGCTGGGGCTGGTGGCCGGCGCCGCGGCGGGCTTCGCGGGCAGCCTGCTCGTCGACGGTTCCCTCAGGTTGGCCTCCGTATCCTGGCCGGCGTGGAGGGACAGGGACGGGCGATGACGCTGCTGGTGGTGGACGACGAGGCCACGGTGCGCGAGCTGCTGTCCGCGACGCTGAGGTTCGCCGGCTTCCGGGTGACGTCCGCGGCGACCGGCGCCGAGGCGCTCGCCGCGGCCACCGCGGAGCCGCCCGACCTCGTGCTGCTCGACGTGATGCTGCCGGACGTGGACGGGTTCGAGGTGGTCCGGCGGCTGCGCGAGCGGCGCGCGGAGGGCCACCGCGGTCCGGTGCCCGTCCTCTTCCTCACCGCGCGGGACCGCCAGTCCGACAAGGTCACCGGGCTGTCGCTCGGCGCGGACGACTACGTGACCAAGCCGTTCGACCTGGAGGAGCTGATCGCCCGGATCCGCGCGATCCTGCGCCGCACCTCGGGCCACCAGGCCGGCGTGCTGACCGTGGGCGCGCTCGCGCTCGACGCCGAGGGCCACCAGGTGACGCGGGCGGGCCGGCCCGTCCGCGTCTCCCCCACCGAGTTCCGGCTCCTGCGCTACCTGATGGAGAACGCCGGGCGCGTGGTGTCCAAGGCGCAGATCCTCGACCGGGTGTAGCGCTACGACTTCGGCGGCGACGCGGGCATCGTCGACACCTACATCTCCTACCTGCGGCGCAAGGTCGACGTCGAGGACCCCAAGCTGATCCACACCGTGCACGGCGTCGGCTACGTGATGCGGGAGCCGACGGGGTGAGGCGCGTGCTGGGCCGGTTCTCGCTGCGGGCCAGGCTGCTGCTGCTCACCGCGGGCCTGCTGCTGGCCGGGTTGGGCCTCGTCGGCGCGGTCGTGTCCGACCAGCTGGAGCGCTACCAGCTCGCCCGGATCGACGACCAGCTGCGCTCGTTCGCCGAGATCGTCTCCGGCGTGTCGACCACCGGGCCGCCCGAGGCCGTCGACGCCACCCGCCACCCCGACCTCCTCGACCCGGCCCTCGACCTGGTCGGCACGCCGTACCTGGTGTACCTGGACGCGGACGGCGAGCCCGCGGGCGGTATCCAGGCCGCCCGGCTGGCCGGCGCGACGGTGCCCTCGCCCGACGAGCTGCGCGCCGTCCCGACCGGGGGTGACGCCGTGGACCTGCTCGCCGCGGGCGACTCGGCGCGGTGGCGTGCCGTGGCCCGGCCGGTCACCGGCTGGGGCGGCACGGTGATCGCCGCTGCGCCGCTCGCCGAGGCCGACGCCACCGTCGCCCGGCTCCGCGCGACGAGCCTGGCCGGAGGCGGCGTGCTGCTCGTGCTGCTGACGGCGGTCGGCTGGTTCGCGCTCGGCCGCGGCCTGCGACCCCTGCGCCGGATCGAGCACACCGCCGCCGCCATCGCCGACGGCGACCTCACCCGGCGCGTGCCCGTCCTCGCCGCGCCGACCACGGAGGTCGGGCACCTCGCGGCCTCCCTCAACACCATGCTGGGCCAGCTCGAACAGGCCTTCGCCGACCGGGCCGCGGCGCAGGCCCGCACGCGCGCGTTCCTGTCGGACGTCAGCCACGAGCTGCGCACGCCGCTGTTCGGCATCAAGGGCTCGACGGAGCTCTACCGGATGGGCGCGCTGCCCGAGCGCGCCGACGTGGACGAGGCGATGCGCCGGATCGACCGCGAGGCCACCCGGCTCACCGCCCTCACCGAGGACCTGCTGCTGCTCGCCCGGCTGGACGAGGCGCCCGAGGGCCAGCTCGACCCCGCCCCGATGGACCTGCGCACCCTCGCCAACGACGCCCGGCACGACCTGCGCGCCCTCGACCCGTCCCGGACGGTGGAGCTGACCGGCCCCGGCGGCGCCGGACCACCCGGCCCGGCCCCGGTGCACGGCGACGAGGACCGCCTGCGCCAGGTCGTCACCAACCTGGTCGGCAACGCCGCCACCTACACCCCGCCGGGCACCACCGTCCGCATCGGCGTCGGCACGGCGGACGGCCGCGCCGTGCTGGAGGTGGCCGACGAGGGCCCCGGCCTGACCGCCGAGCAGGCGACCCGCGTCTTCGACCGCTTCTACCGCGCCGACCACTCCCGCAACCGCACGGGCGGCGCCAACGCCGGACTGGGCCTGGCCATCGCCCGCTCCCTCGCCCGCGCGCACGACGGCGACCTCGACCTCGACACGGCCCTCGGCGAAGGCGCCCGCTTCCGGCTCACCCTGCCCCTGCTCGACCACGACTGACGCGCCGGACCGCTCCGGCGCAGCAGCCTCCCGACGCGGTCGCGCGGCACGGCTTTGCGCAACGTTCCGCAACCCGGTCCACTCGTGCGAGCGCCGCAGGCTCTCGGCGGCGGCACACCACTGCCGCGAACAGGCCAACTTCACGGTTGCGCCTGGACAGCGGCTGGTGAGCGGGGCGGTTCGGCGTCCACCCTGCTCCGACCACCATCCGCCGCCGCGTTCGCCTGGGTGAGCGCGGCCCATCCTGATCAAGGAGTGCTCGTATGTCTCGGAGCAGCGGCTTGCGCAGACGCTTCACCACCTTCCTCGCCCTCACGTCCGCCGTGTTCCTCGGCGCCTCGTTGACGGCCACGCCCGCACAGGCGGCCTACGGTCCCGCGCAACCGGTGGACATCCAGCTCAGGGGTTACTCGGGCGGTTACACCACGCTGGTCGGCCGACTGGTCGGCACGGTCCGGTTCGACGACGGCAACTCCCTCTACCGGCTGGACCTGACGCTGTGCCGCCAGTCCAGCTACACGAGCACGAAGCTCACGGTCAACGTCAACGGCGCCTTCCACCAGTGGTACTCCCGCGAGGACGGCTACCGGCCGGAGGCCTGCGGCGGCGGGCACGGCCTGTCCGGCGTGGTCAACGTCGACCTGCCCTACGCCGGCGTCGTGCAGAACATCGGCCTGGTCTACGAAGGGCTCCACTTCTCGGGCTCGACCGCGACGCCGGTCTCGCGCGGCGCGTTCTACGACAACCCGTTCAACTGAGGTCGCGACCCGGGTGGCGGCCCCCGCCACCCGGTCCGCCGATGTTCGCCGCCTGTTCGCCTCGCCGCGACCATCGGCGGGTTGACGACGTCACGCCCCGGCCGGGAACCTCGGTGCCGGCCGATGATCTCCGCGACACCGGCCGCTCCGCCGCCGTGCCACTCGACACCGGATGGAGGGCATGGTCGTCGTGACCGCCCAGCTGACCGACCCGTCCCGCACCCCTTCCCGAACCAGGCGGACGACCGTGAGACTGCTGAGCGCGCTCGTGGGCGCGACTCTGCTCGCGGTGCTCGTGCCCGGCGCCGCGTGGGCCGAGCCGCCACAGGCCCTGCCCGCGAGCCACGCCGCCGCCGACGGCAAGTGGCAGCCGGCGTTCGACTACGACACCGACGGCTGCTACCCGACACCGGCGATCTCGCCGTCCGGCGCGGTGGCCACCGGGCTGAAGAACTCCGGCGCCCTCAACGGCCAGTGCCGCGACCAGTCCGACCTGGACAACACGAACTCGTACTCGCGCTCCAAGTGCAACAACAACTGGTGCGCCTACCTCTACGACCTGTACTTCGAGAAGGACCAGGCCGTGGCCGGCTGGGACTGCTGCGGCCACCGCCACGACATCGAGCACGTCGTCGTGTGGGTCAGCGGCGACCAGGCCCACTACGTGTCCACGTCCGCGCACGGCAAGTACTCGACCTACCCGCGTTCCCAGGTCGCCTGGGAGGGCACGCACCCCAAGATCGTCTACCACAAGGACGGCCTGAGCACGCACTGCTTCCGCCTCGCGGGCGCGGGCGAGCAGCCGGAGAACCACTACGGCACGTGGCAGTACCCGGACCTGGTCAGCTGGGACCACTTCCCCGCCGGCATCCGCGACATCCTGGTGAGGGCCGACTTCGGCAGCGCGAGCCTGGCCATCAAGGACGGCGCGTTCAACCACAACCTCGCGCAGGCGAAGCCGAGCGGCATCCCGTTCGACCCGAACGCCTGACCCGGCGCGGGAACCCCGTCCGCCCGGGCGGGGTTCCCGTCACCCGGTGAAGTGGACGTCGTAGCGGTCCTGCTCCGACCGCAGGGCGTCGAACGTGTCCAGGCCGCGCGCGATGCGGCCCAGGTGGCGGAAGTAGCCGAACCGCTCGACACCGGGCGTGAGGACGACGAGCAGGTCGGCGTGATGGCCCGGAGCGGCGCCGAACGCGTGCGGCACGTTCGGCGGCACGATGACCAGCCCGCCGCGGTCCACTGTGGTCGTCGTACCGTGCCGGAACTCCAGCACGCCGTCGAGCACGTAGAACAGCTCGCTGGACCGTTCGTGGAAATGGGGCTTCGCGCCGTCCGCGCCGACGTCGAGGGTCAGCCGGTTGACGCCGAACGCGCCGCCGTCGGCCAGGAGCCGGAACGCGCTGCCACCGGTCAGGGGCACGAGCTCGGCGGTGTCGGCGGGGATGACGGTGATCGTTGACATGCCCCGAGTCAAGCGCGGGAACAACGCGCGGACCAGGAGCGGTTGACGATGGTGGGGATCACCGGACGTGATGGATCGAGGGGGCGTGGAGTTCCGGCAGTTGGAGGCCTTCCTGGCGGTCGTCGACGAAGGCGGGTTCGGGCGGGCGGCGCAGCGGCTGCACATCGTGCAGTCGGCGGTGAGCCAGCAGGTCAAGCGGCTGGAGCGGGAGCTCGGCGTGACGCTGTTCGACCGCGGTGGGCGCCTGGTGCGGCTTTCGGCGGCCGGTGAACGGCTGCTGCCCGAGGCACGGGCCGTGCTCGCGGCCGTGCGGCGCACCCGCGAGGTGGCCGCGCGGGTGGCGTCCGGTGCGGAGGGCGTGGTGCGGCTGGGCACGGTCAACGGCGCCGGCGAACGCCTCTACCGCGCGTTGGCCAGGCTGGACGCCGCGGGGCTGCGGGTGCGGCTGGACCAGTCGCCACCGGCGCGGCGGCTGGCGGCCGTGCGGGACGGGGAGCTGGACGCGGCCCTGGTGCGGGCGGCGACCGACGCGCCGGGGCTGACGGTCGTGCCGGTGTGGACCGATCCGCTGCACGTGGCGCTGCCGGCCGCCCTCGCCGACCGCCGGGAATCGCACCTCGGCGATCTCGCCGACCTGCCGCTGCGACTGGCTCCCCGCGAGCACAACCCGCCGTTCCACGACCTGATCACGACGGCGCTGCGGGCGTCGGGCCCCGTGCCGCCGGCCGGGCCGCCGTTCACCACGCTCCAGCGGACCCTGGCGGACATCGCGTCGGGACCACCGTCGTGGACGGTGCTCTACCGGGTCACGGACCTGCCGCCCGCACCGGGTATCGCGTTCCGGCAGCTCGCCGACCCGGTCCTCACCACCTCGCTCGTCCTGCCCGCCACGCCCTCGCCGGTGCGACGCACCTGCTCGCCGCGTTCGGGCGATGACGGGTCAGTCGTACTTGTCCTGGTTGAGGAAACGCGCGAAACCGCGCCACGAGTTCGGGCCCATCACCCCGTCGATCGGGCCCGTGTAGCCCCACCGTGCCGCCAACCGCTGCACGGCCGCCCACGTCTGCGCACCGGGCACGCCATCGATCGGACCCGCGTAGCCGTACGCGCGCATCGCCCGCTGCAACGCCGCGTACGTGCTCGTGCCCGGCACGCCGTCGATCGGCCCGGTGTACCCCTGCTCGAGGCGCAACCAGTTCTGCGCCCGCTGCCACAGGACGGTGCCCGGGACGCCGTCCTGCTCGGTGGTCGTCTTGGGCAGCCCGGCGCCGCTGCCGAGGTAGAGCAACGGGTTGATGCGCGTGCCGCCCGGGTCGATCATGTGCCAGTGCAGGTGCGGTCCGGTGGACGAGCCCGATCCCGGCGCGCCGACCGCGCCGCCGGACAGCCCCACCACACCGCCCATGCCGACCCGCGTGCCGTTGGCCACCAGGAACTGCGAGAGGTGCAGGTACTGGGTGCGGTAGCCGTTGTCGTGCCGGATGGTGACGGTGTGGCCGCCCGTGCCGTTGTCCGGGGTGTTGGTCACCACGCCGCCGCCGGCCGCGGGCAGCCGGGTGCCGACGGCCATGCCGTAGTCGATGCCGCCGAGCGAACCGCGGTTGAGGTGGTCCTGCCAGGTGCCGGTGATCCGGTAGCCGGTGAAGGGGTGGTAGAAGCCCGGGACCGCGGCCTCGGCCACGCCCGCGCCGAACGCGGTGACGACACCGGCCGCCACCGTCCCGCGCAGCAGGGCACGTCTGCCGATCCAGTCGTTGGTCATCGTCCGAACGTAGGGACGGCGGTGGCGCGCTGACAACGTGCGTTCGGCCGACGGCCATTCGGGTGGGCGGCACGCCCGCGGCGGAGGTCCGACCACGGGACCGAACGGGTCAAACGCCGCCGAGCCGCCGGCCGGGCACCACCGAGCCGGGCGGCACGTTCACCGCCTCGACCCGGGTCTCCTCGGCCGACAGCGTGAACCGGCTGAAGCAGCCGGTGTCCCAGCGCAGTCGCCGCACGCCCTCCAGGTCCGCCCCGAGCGCCCGTCCGACCAGCCACGAGTGCGGCCCGGCGTGGCCGACCACGAGCACGCGCTTGCCGCCGTAGCGCGCGGGCAGGTCGTCGAAGAACGCCAACGCACGGGCCGCATCGGGCGCGACCTCGACCAAGTCGCCGTTCAGGACCGGTTCCCGCAGGGCCTCGGAGCGCTCGACCGTCACGTCCAGTCCCGCGGTCGCGAGCCGGGCGGTGTCCCAGGCCACTGCGAAGTCCGAGCTGAACACGACGTCCGGCACGAACCTCCGCACCGCCGCGCCCGCCGCCCACGCCTCCGCCCGACCGTGCGCGGACAGCCCCGTCCCGAACGGGTCCGGGTGGCCCTCGCGCGGGTGGTCGGGCTCGCCGTGGCGGAGGAAGAGCAGGTCGACCTCGTGCCCGCCGACCTCGACCGAGGGCCCCTCGGTCCGTTCGAGCTCGATGATGTCGAGCACGTCGTCGCAGACTTCCTCGGGCAGCTTCCCCCGGATCTCCAGGGGCACGCCGACCGGCCGGAAAGCCGAGTGCAGCTGGTGGATCCGGGCCTCGTCCATCCGCTGGAGCGGGTCGCGGAGCAGGTTGCGGTGCAGCAGGTCGGCCACGTCGGCGGTCAGCGAGATCGTGATCAGCTGGTAGCCGCGCCGTTCGAAGCGCAACGCCTGGCCGGCCAGGAAGTCGACGTCCTCGAACACGCCGTCCACCACCGGCAGGAAGCCGCTGTCGCAATAGGACAGCGCGAGGTCGAGGCATGCCAGTTCGGAGGCCCCCAGGGTGAAGGCAGTGAAGTCGCGCGGGTGCGCCATGTACCTGACGGAATCGTTCGACACGCGGACCGACGGTGGCAGCGCGTCCCTGAGCAGGGCCGCCGTCGTCGTCTTCCCCGTGCCGGGAAGGCCGCGGATCAGCACGGCGAACCGCCGCCCCACCACATCACCCGTCTTCACGTCGATGGCCGTCACCGGGCGCCGAGCCTAGCGCACCGGCCGCCACCACCCGTGAGGCGACCGCACGTCGGGGGACCGTCGCCGATCCCCCGACGCGGTCCTCAGTAGACGGTCGCCTGCCGGGACGTCGACCGGATGCCGTTGGCGCCGTTGAAGATGCGGTTGCCCCAGTTGGTCAGGCCGGCGCGGTTGAAGCCGGTGACCATGTCGAGGTACTCGACGCCGCCGCCGTTGCCGCTCCACGACCAGCCGAGGTAGCCGATGCGCTGCGACTGGGCCGTGGCCATGATCGCGTTCTCGTCGGGGTTGCCGTCGGAGTGGTTGTCGCCGAACTCGCCGACCACGATCGGCAACCGGGCGTTGACGAACGCGTTGAGGTAGGAACTGACCTCCGACGCGGTGTCGTACACGCCGTACATGTGGATGGAGAAGACGGTGTTGCGCTGGGGGTCGGCGTTGAACACCGTGGACGCGTTGTCGCGCATGGTGTTCGACCAGTCCTGGCCCCAGTTCGGCGCGTCCACCATCAGGGTGTGGGTGAAGCCGTTGGACCGCAGGCGCGAGATGGCGTTGCGGGTGTCGTTGGTCCAGTTGCCGTAGTTGTTGTTGCCGTACGGCTCGTTGCCGATGTTGATGATGACGTACTTCTCCTGGCCCACGAGCGCGCTCTTGACGCCCAGCCAGTAGTCCACCGCCTTGTTCAGGTCCACCGCGCCGCCCTGCTCGCCGTAGCCGGTGGTGTCGTGCGCTTCGAGCACGCAGATCAGCCGGTTCGACCTGCACTGCGAGACGATCGCGGACACCGCCGAGGTGCTGGTCCACGTCCAGCGCGCGCCCGTGCTCAGCACGACCCGCACGCTGTTCGCGCCCAACGCCTTGATGTCCGCCAGCGCCTGCGACGTCCGCTCGGGGTACCAGGCGTGCGCGTGGTTGACCCCACGCATCACGAACTCACTGCCGTTCGCGTCGTACAACCGCCCGTTGCCGACGTAGAACCCGTTCGCGGCCGACGCCGCCGGCGTGCTGAGCAGCGGCGCGAGCAACGCCGCCACCGCCACCAAAGCCCATCGTTTGACCACGTCTACCTCACCATGTCGTCGTTGACATCGTTGACATCCGAACCGGCGGCGACAACTCGTTCGAAGGCGAATGCAATCAGTTAACCGGTTAAGCGTCAACCCCCAACGCACGATCGGAGGCATCCCACCACCAACCATGAATCGGTTAAGCACATTGCTACGATCACCACCCGCCACCCGAGGAGGTCGAACGTGCCGTCAACGGCCCGGGACGCACTGGTCGCACTGGCCACCCTGCTGGCCCCCGACGTCCCGGACGTCGCCACCCGCGTGACCAATGCCCACGACGACCCCGACGGCTACCTCCACACCCACGCCGACCGCCTCGACGAACGCGGCATCGACGAGCCCGTGCCCGAGCTGGCGTGGATCGCCCTGGTCGACGCCCTCACCGACCACCACCTGCTGGCCGAGGTGGACTGGAAGGAAGCGGCCGGCGAGATCATCGCCCAACTCCGAACCCTGCGATCCAGCCCCACCGACCCCACAGCCTGGGCCTGGTTCACCGACCTCACGGACGACCAACCGGCCTACGACTTCCTCGACCGTGCGGGCACGGAACTCCGCGCCACCGGCACCACCCTCGCCGTGCTCGACATCGAGTCCGACTGCTACCCCCTCGTCCTACTCCCCAATCCCCACGCCAACACCGCGCGCGACCTCGCCACCACCGCAGGCTTCACCGCCAGCATCCTCGGCACACCAAACCCCACCGCCCCACCCCCAACCCCTTGAGCCCCCAAACCCCCTGAGCCACCAACCCCTGAGCCACCAACCCGCATGCCCACCCTTACTCGCCGCCGGGCCGCCGTTTTATCCGGCTAACGGAAGACATGCGATTCGGGTTGTCCCCGGTTGCACTCTTCGCCCAACCGAGTGATCCACCGCCCCACCCCCACCCACAACGGACCCGCAGCGCACCCACCGAGTCCACCACACCCAGCCCTCCCACAACGGACCCGCACATCCCCACCTAGGCCCGATTTGACATGGGTTCGGGTGCCATAGGCTGGTCGAAGCCGGGCAGGCTTGGCGGACGCTT